>JACWMK010000059.1 GCA_015661405.1 Methanobacterium sp. | reverse complement strand
TAATACTATATAAATATTTGCCTATAACAATTTAAACAGATTAAAACACGAATTCCAAATTTCTAAAAAATTTAAATGATCAAAGATCAAATAGTAAATCGAAAATCTCTAACCTCATTTTTTTTAGGATTCGGCGAGGTTTTTTTTAGTGCTGTTTTTGAGGTGTATCCGAGTGTTATGATGGTGCCTAGTAAAAGTACATTTAGTGAAACGTGTTTTGTTACTGATTTACGCGTGTAGCCGTGTATTTTCCCTAAGTCTAATGATTTTTTGGCTAATTTGAACATGTCTTCAATTATGCTTCTTATAGGTTTGAATTATCGCCATTTATCCATTTTTTTCTTGAATTCAATTTTTTAGTCCGGTGAAAAAATTTTTAATGTTTAATTTAGCTTTGAATTCTTAAACACAGCAAGAGGGTAGCTTAAACTGTTTAGTGCTCGTTTTAGTTTGAAATTAGATTTGGGAAAGATTAAAGGAACGATCTGGTATCTTGAAACACCTAAAAGATAGTTATTGTAACTGTAATATCCTTTATCCATGATTATGGTATCTCCGCGCCTTAAAATGCGTCTTCTGCTAGTTCGTCAAAGATTTCAATGAAGATTTTGGAATCATGAGGGGATCCCTCATGAATAAGGAACGCTAAAGGCTTCCCGGAATGGTAATCTATGGCTAAAGTAAACTTATAACCAATGTACAAACTTTTATGAGCTGTAACCCCATTTGAACTCTTTATTTTCGAATGATTTTTCGCTAATTTTCCGCCGGCGCCAGTTCAAATCCAACTGGATATCGGTAGAATCCACCACAAGCCAGGCCTTTCCACATCTTCAGGGTTTGCAAATGACGTTTAAAAACTTTAGAACCATCTCAATAAACTGTTCATCGGATAAACCACTGATAAATCGGATTAAATCATATTCAGTGCGCACAGTATTAATGCCTGTGAAATCACGAAGCTCACGCCTCCGTTTTAACTCTTTTAAAACGTATGAAATATCTGCCGAGAAGAATATGGCCAAATTTAATATTTTTAACATGTTTACAGATTTGTTAACCGGTTTTATGCCTTTTTTAGCCATCTCCTGATGTGCTCGTCGAGAATCGAAAATTTTAACTATATTCGCCAACAAATTCCATTTGAAATCTCTTTTGTCACATATCAAGGGAGATTTCATAGTAAACACCAGGAGGAAGTTTATACTTCCTCCGTATTAAATTTATCGGTTTTAAATATAATAAAAAAGATTATAAAGATTAAATCAAATGTACTTTTAAAAATTGAACAATATTAACAACATAAAAACAAAAAATAAGAATAAACAAACCCCCAAACAACACCAAATTTCAGAGGGGGTTAATTAAAAGATTAATTATCTTAAAAAGATTTTGGAAAATGTGAATATCGAAGATATGAATACTATTCTTTCATTATTCAGTTTGCAATTTTTAATTTATATTTTACATTGATCATTCCATTATTTGAAAGAGTTTGAGGACAGGATAACATGAACTTATAACATTTTGCAATAGTTTTTATATGCTATTTTCAAATATTAATAAATTATGGATTTCATTATCGTCAACTAAAGTATTTCTATCAATCGAAGATGATAAGGACATTTCTAAAATTTCCACTTTAATAATGATAACTAAATTTATTTTAAAGACTATAAGATTTATTATTTTAACTAATAGTTTTTAGTTCCTAAATTCAGGAATGAGATAAGATATTAACATACTCATATAAGAATCATAATAATTTACTCAAGAACTAATTTTTACTTTCATTAGGCGTCCTCTTATCATATTTATGTAACTCATTTACTCAATAGTATCAACTGATGGAGTAAATTTTATAGAATTTTAATCCATCTGAAATAGGTTATTTAAACATATTTCCAAACAATTTTTAATTGGAATCAGGTATCATTTTGTATTTTCCTGATAATCTTTCTTTACTAGATTATTCATTAAATTTAGCTAAAAAAGATGTTTTATTCTTAGAATTTGGTGTATATTCTGGTAAAATAGTAAAATTCATTTCTTCAAAAATAGATTGTACTGTATATGGGTTTGATTCTTTAAAAGATTACCTGAAGATTGGAGAGATGGTTTTGAAAAATGTCGTTTCAAAGTGAAAAGACCTCCTAAAGTTAGAGAAAATGTTAGATTGATTGAGGGATGGTTTGATGATACTCTTCCACAATTTATTAAGGATCATTCTGAAGATTGTTCATTTATTCATGTAGATTGTGATGTATACAGTTCAACAAAAACAATATTCCAATTTTTGAATAATAAAATAAAAAATACCATTATTGTTTTCGATGAGTTTTTCAATTATCCAGGATAGAGGGAAGGCGAATACAAAGTATTTATATAATTTATACAAACCAATAAACTGAAATATGAATACATAGGATATTGCAAATATCAGGAACAAGTACCGTCAAAATACTTAACAAAGATATGTTTTAAAATGAAAAACGTAGCTTTTTTAAAATTTGTGTCTTAAAACATCTTAACACGTGGCTACAACTCCAAAAAAGCCATAAAACCCTAAACTGGTAGTACAAAATTGGAGGGGCTAATCAATTTCTAAAAGAGCATTCCCTAATACTAATTATACTTATAAAATTAAGTTTCTTAAAAAAAGAAAATTAAAAAAAAATAATTAAATATTTTAATACTAGTTTTTTTTTAGGTTATCTGTTTAGTTGGACCTTAAGTGATTTAAATTGGTCTAGTAAGTGTTTTATATTGTAACTGTTGTGTTTACGATTGTATTGTCAATGGTTGCCGAAACAGTAGCAGTACCACTAACATTACCTGCGTTTAAGGTGGATGTTGCTGTTCCATTAGACATGTTAGTATTGTTAATGGTTCCCAATGTAGTGGTGAAGTTAACCAATCCAGTGTAGGGCACTACACCAGTTACAGTGGCACCGGTGTTGTCGTGTAATAAGTCTGCGGTTATAGTTGAACTTCCGTTGGGTGCTATTGTTGTGGGACTAGCGGTGAGTGTTAGTACTATCCAAGTGGAGACATTAACATTACTGTTGACTCTTCCTGCAGTTAGAGGATTGGTTCCTGAAAAATTAGAACCCCACCAGTTATCATTAGCATTCACTGAACCTCCATTATTGTAAATATCATAATTACTATTTCCAATTATCCTGTTGAATTGAATAATTGATGTTCCACTTTGGTCATTGTAGATCGCTCCACCATCAGTTGCAGTATTATTTGTGAAAGTACTGTTAGCTGCGGTTAATGAACCAACATTGTAGATCGCTCCACCATCAGTACCGGTGTTCTGGGTGAAAGTGGTGTTTGAGATGTTTAAATTAGCGACATTTAAGATTGCACCACCATAAGCTGCACTGTTGCCGGTGAAAGTGGTGTTACCGCTTATATTTAAGGTTTCATCATTTTCTATAGCACCACCATCACCACCACTACCAGTAACTTTATTATTAACAAAATTACTGCTGATTATGGTTAAAATGCCTTGATTAAATATTGCTCCACTATTAACAGTAGCAGTGTTGTTGGTAAAGGTGGTGCTAGTTACGTTCATATTGCCTAGGTAGTTTAATAGTGCTCCTCCATTATAGGTGCCGGTGTTCTGGGTGAAAGTGGTGTTAGTGATGTTTAAATTAGCGACATTTAAGATTGCACCACCAGAGGCTGCACTGTTGCTAGTGAAAGTACAGCCGGTTATGGTTAGGGTATCATCGTTTTCTATAGCACCACCATCACCACCACTACCAGTAACTTTATTATTAACAAAATTACTTTTAGTTATGGTTAAAATGCCTTGATTGAATATTGCTCCACTATTAACAGTGGCAGTGTTACCCGTGAAATTACAGGTTTCTACTGTTAAATTACCGCCTTCATTGTTGATAGCACCGCCATTAATTCCTTCTCCGTTTTCTATTGTTAAATTCTGGAGAATGACGGTTACACCTGAATTAATGATGAATATTGTTTGGGTGTTATTGCCATTTATGGTAGCTGTACCGCTGTTAGATACGTTGAAAGTCAGATTTTTAGAAATAGTAAGACTATTTTCATTGAAGGTTGCACCATTCTGAAGCATTATAGTATCACCAGGTTCTGCAGAGTTAATAGCCGCCGCAATTGTAGTGTAACCCCCCACAGATAATCCATTCCTATAAATAATCACCAATGTGGAATTGTTAACGGTTATAAGTTGGCTAGCAGTGTTACTACCACCAGGTCCGGTTACTGTTTCATTTACAGTGTAGATTCCAGGGTTATTGTAAATATAGGTGGGATTCTTTGTTGTACTGGTTCCTATTCCGTCACCGAAATTCCAATTATAACTGGTTATGGTACCGGTGGATTTGTCAGTGAAGGATACGTTTAATGGTGCTGTTCCACTGGTGGGGGTAGATGTGAAACTAGCTACGGGTGCATTTGAGTTATTTATATTAACTAATGCATTTACAGTTGCATTGTCAACTTCAGCTGTAACATTAGCCACGCCTGTAATTGTACCAGCATTTAACGTAGAATTTACTACTCCATTAAACATGTATGCATTATTAATGGTTCCTAATGAAGTTGTAAATGTTATTAATCCAATATATGGTACTACTCCGTTTGCAGGATTATGGTAGCCTGCTTGATTATCATATAATAGTTCAGCGGTTATATTTGAAGTTCCGCCTGTTAAAATTGTTGTTGGATTCGCAGTTATGTTTAGTATTATCCAAGGTGTGGTTGCTACATTACTTGTAACTCTTCCAGCGTTTATGGGATTGGTTCCTGTAAAGTTCGTGCCCCACCAGTTAAGCGTAGCATTCACAGAACCTCCATTATTGTAAATATCAGGGACTCTGTTTCCAGTTATTCTGTTGAATTGAATTATTGAAGTTCCGCTATTTTCATTGTAGATTGCTCCGCCATGAGTGGTGGCAGTGTTATTGGTGAGGGTGCTGTAATTTATAGTTAAAGAATTTTTATTGAAGATAGCACCACCACTATTTGCAGTATTATTGGTGAGAGTACTGTTATCTACAGTTGAGGAATTGTCATTGAAAATAGCACCACCATTAGTGGCATTGTTACCGGTGAAAGTGCTGGCGGTTAAATTCAAAGTGCCCTCATTTTCTAGAGCGCCACCACTAGTTGCAGTGTTATTTGTGAAAGTATTGTTTTCCACGTTAACTAATTCCATATTGTAGATTGCACCACCATAATATGCAATATTGTTGGTGAAAGCGCTGCCTGTTACAGTCAGAGTATCATAATTTCCTATGGCACCGCCCACATTATTACTATTGATATCTGTTACACTGTTATTGTTGAAAGTGCTGCCGGTTACAGTTAAAGTACCATCATTTCTTATTGCACCACCATTAGTTGCAGTGTTATTGGTGAAATTACTGCCTGTTATGGTCGAATTATCATGATTTTCTATGGCACCACCCTCAACATTTGCAATGTTGTTTGTGAAAGTATTACTACCTGTTATAGTTAATGTACCATCATTATTTTCTATGGCACCACCCTCAACATTTGCAATGTTGTTTGTGAAAATATTTCCATTAACAGTTAAAGTATAACAATTGAATAAAGCACCACCATAAGCTGCTTTGTTATCTGATAATTCATTGTTATTAACTATCAAATTAGCAGTACCCTCATTTTCTATGGCACCACCATTAATTGTAGCATTGTTGCTTGTGAAAGTACTGCCTGTTACGGTTAATGTGCCCTGTTCATTGCCGATAGCACCACCCCAAGTGGCAGTGTTATTTGTGAAAGTATTGTTATTAATTGTACTATTACTTAGACTGAAACTGAAGATCGCTCCGCCCAGAGATGCATTGTTGTTTATGAAAGTATTACTGCCAGTTACATTTAAATTACCATTATCATTTTCTATTGCACCACCATCATCATCTGTACCTGTGACAATGTTACCTATGAAATTACTGCCAGTTACGGTTGAAGTACCCATATTATCTATTGCACCACCACCAATAGTTGCTGTGTTAGTGGTGAAATTACTGCCAGTTACATTCAAAGTACCACAATTACCGATAGCACCACTACTATAAGCACTGTTATTTTTGAATGAACAGTTATTAACAGTACAATTATTAGAACTGTAAATAGCACCACCATAAGTTGCAGTGTTACCTGTGTATGTGTTGTTTATTTCAGTTAAGGTTCCAGATTCATCGTTGTAGATGGCTCCACCATTTATTGCAGTGTTATTGTTGAATATAGTATTATTATCATTTAGTATTAACTCGTTCCTGATGGCTCCACCAGCACCTGAAGTACCTGTTGCATCGTTATAGTTGAATATGGTGTTATTATTGTTTAATGTTCCGTAATTCATGATGGCCCCACCATCTACTGCAGTGTTGTCTGTGTATGTGCAATTTTCATCGTATTGTATTAAATTATTATAGATGGCTCCACCATCAATTGCGGTGTTGTTGTTGAATGTGCAGTTAGTATTAGTTAAAGTATCATCATTGTAAATGGCTCCACCATAATTTGCTGTGTTATTTGTGAAATTACTACCGGTGATAGTCAAAGAACCCTCATTTTCTATTGCACCACCATGATCACCTGCAGTGTTATTTGTGAAAATGCTGTTATTAACAGTCAAAGTACCATCATTGATGATAGCACCACCCAAATCACTTGTTGCGATGTTATTTATGAAAGTGCAGTTATTAACAGTCAAAGTACCATCATTGATGATAGCACCACCATTAATCGTGTTTCCATTTTCTATTGTTAGGTTGCTGATAGTGACGTTAATTCCACTTTGGATTTCAAATATCCAGTTTATGCCGCTTCCGTTTATTATTGTACTGTTTGTGTTTTGACCTTGTATAGTCATGTTTTGGTTAATAGTTACGTTGTTGTTCTTAATTCCGGTGTATACTCCATTAGCTATGTTTACAGTTCCATTAGCTGATACTGTAGCTGTAGCGTTTTGTATTGTTAATTTTGGACCATTGTTTGTACCTGATTGATATGAAGCATATTGACCGTTCCAACTGTCGTTTCCATTGTTACTTACATAAATACTGGACGAATTCGCTGCTGAAACATTATTAACACCATATGAGAAAATAGCCACTAGACTTATTAAAACCAGTGCAAACATTATTAAATTATATTTACCATATTTCCCTATAATCATTATTTTTTCCCCCTCTTGAATAATTTAGAGAAAACCAATAAATTTTTGTAGCTATTTTTTTGGGAGTGATGGAGCACTCAAAAAAAATTAATTTGAAGTGAAAAAATCCATTAAACTGATAAAATGCTGAAATTAAAAGTTATTATCATTTTTTTTACGAATTTGTTATAAATCGTTCAAATATTACTAGTAATCACATATTAATAAATTATTACTAAATTATTGTGATATATATCACTAAAACCCAAAAAGTATATATAGGTTTAAAAATAATTTTAAATATATTAATTATGCCATAGTTTTTAGATACAAACCGGGCAATATTCCAAAAAAAAGATTTAATAGAACTCCTTCATAATTCAAAAATTTTGGTGGGTGATTAAAAAAAATAGTTCAAACGATCAATAGTTAAAAAAAAACTAATTTATACTGGAAATGTTTAATTTATATAAATTGTACATGTTTAGTTACTTAAAAGAGTTTAAAATTATTTAGAATGAAATTATTTAATTCAAGTGATGTTAATCCATAAATGGAGACTTCGGTAAACATTAGTATTATCCGGCAATTTATACAACATAAAATCAATTTCCATCGTACCAGGTTGACCAGCTGTGAAGTGAAAAGGAATCTCCAAAGTTTGTTGATTATTCAATGTAACTATCTGATTAATTTGCACATCATTATCACTCGTCACCACTAAATGATACAATTCCTTCTTATTCTCATGATTCACAATACCAATAATCAGACTACCATTCTCATCACTCGATAAATTAGTTGGATAATCACTCGCCACACCACTAGGACCTAAAATATAAAATTCAGTGAAAGACTCACCAAGAGGCACCACAATGATATATGCAGTAACAGCTATAGCAGAAGCTAGGAGGATGATGAGAATAATCGAAATAAATTTCCCATTTTTTGACTTTTTGGTGGAATCCTCATTTAAAGTTTTAATCATAATGAATACTTACTCCACTTCATCATTTAGAATTTAATCCCAAATAACTTTAATTATAATATGATCGGAAATACTCATGGATGAGTAAGATGTGAAAAGTGTGTAGTTATTGATTTGTAAAAATTAGTTTGAATTAATTAATTTTTTTTTAAATTTATAATTATCTGAGATTCATAAATAAGGCTTTTATCTTTAAAAGAGATTTCTATAATATAATATCTATAATAATGGAAATTTTGAATCTAGAAGAAGAATATATATGTAATATTCATTAAATATTTATTATAATGATATTCTCTTTATCAATTACAACAATTAGTTTATCTGTACTGTTGATAGTTTTACTTGCAATAAGGGAAATAATTCGTTGGGATTCTGATAAAAAATCCGTTATATCTATTCTAAAAGTATTAAATGTTGTCATAATACCACTTTTATTATTATTCGCCGTAATATTCATATATAATGTGAAAGCAATATTATATGGCAACTTATAATATTAATTTAAAATTTACATAAAAAATTCTTCATTCTACTCATAAAAAATAATTTCAATATTATAACTGTTTAATAGTTGATAAAATAACTGTTTAATAGTTGATAAATAACTGTTTAATAGTTGATAAAATCTAAAAATAAAAAATTAATATTTTTTTATAAAAACTAATTCTAAATAAATTATTTTATTCTAATTTATTGTTTAACATATTTGATCAATATTTAATATTCTATTTTTTTTCAATTTATGATTAAATTATGACATTTTAATGCTTATGTATTATGATCATATGCGAACTTTTAGAATTTTTCTTTCATATAAATTTAAATAATTGTTTTAATTATTTATAATTATTAAAGTATTAATAAAATTCACTTTGTTTTTTTAAAAAATATTTTTTTGTGATTAAATTCACAGTATTATGGTGTTTTACAAATATATATAAATGATTAACGACTATATTGTATTAAAGTAAAATACAGTGGATTTGAATCATTTAATTATTTGAATAATATAAGCTTTTTTAAAAATACATCACGATTTAATGTGAATTAAATTAGTTGAATAAATAATTGTTAGTCATGAAATATAGGGGGTGGTGTAATAAATGAGTGATTTATCTTTTATAATTCCAGCATATAATGAAGAGGAGTCCATTGGCTTACTTGTTAATAACATAATAACAAAATATCCTAATTCTAAAATATCAGTAATAGATAATAATTCATCTGATAAAACTGCAGAAATAGCATCCAAATTAGGTGTGGAAGTTATTTTTGAAAAAAAACAAGGCAAAGCTTGTGCCATGCGTACAGGATTCAATCTCGCAAATTCTAAATATGTAGTGATGCTTGATGCAGATAATACTTATGATCCAAACGACGCCGAAAGATTAGTAGAACCATTAAGAAATGGTGAAGTAGATTTAGTATTAGGATCCCGTTTGAGAGGTAATAAAGAAGAAGGATCAATATCAATAATAAATGTTATTGGAAACCATATTCTTAGTTTAATTGCTAGCATTTTCTTTCATCCGGTTTCAGACGTTTGCACAGGATACTGGGCATTCAACGATAAATTAGTAGATTATATTTGTGAAGTAGGATTAGACTGTTCTGGCTTTGAAATGGAAGCAGAAATGTTCGCTAAAATATCAAAAAGCAAATTCAAAATCACTGAAATCCCAATATCTTACAAAAAACGTACAGATGAAACAAAACTAAAATCATTTTCGGATGGATTTAAAATTTTTAGAACACTATTAAAACATAAGATAACTCCAGTTAAAAAACTTGAGATTCAAAATAATCTTAAACCAAAAAAATATTATAATAAGGATTTTTCATAAATCTTATTCTGGATCAAATGAGAATATTAAAATACTCGAATTTAGGAGTATAATTGATTAATAAAGAATTTGAATAAATTCTGAATATTCCTCATTCATGCATTTAAACCATAATTTTAACTGAACGATGAACCAAAGCTAGAATCCAAATTCTCTATAAAATTTATATTTTTTAAATCTACATTTTTTTTATAATCTAATCATAAACTATATAATCAAAATATTTCTGATTTATGCGCGATATTATAAATTAAACAAATAAATAATAGATTACATTCTTGATGTAGTATTAAATTTATTCTGATTTTGAAATAGAGTAGAATGATCGCTAAAAATAAAAAAGATAAATCTAGATAAAAGATTTTAATAACTGTTTTTCATTACAGAAAAAATATAATAATTAATCTCTATATAAACTTCCATATAATCTATTCATAGAATCTTATTCTGGTGCAAAGAAATGAAAATAGCAATAATAGGATCTAGGGGCATACCAGCGAAATATGGAGGATTTGAAACATTTGCTGAAGGTTTATCAACTCGTCTAGTAAAAAATGGATTTGAAATTACAGTAAGCTGTGAATATGAACCTTTAGAATCAAGAACCTCAAATTTTAATGGTGTAAAATTAGAATATTTTCCATTTAAAGCGCCTAAAAACTATTTTCTAAGAATGTTTTATGAGAATTTATCAGACATTTATTTTTTGATTAAATTAACTAGAAATCATGATTTAATTTATTTTTTAGGGATAGAAGTAGGATTTTTTTTATTTATTCCTAAATTATTAAAAAATAATATTAGATTATTAGTCAATATTGATGGATTAATGTGGAAAAGAACCAAATTTAATAAATTAGTAAGATTTTTTTTGAAGCTAAATCATTATTTTGCTATCGTATTTGCTAATACTATAGTAACTGATGCTGAAGAAATGAAGAATTATGTCCCTGATATTTATAAAAATAAAGCAGTTTTTATTCCATATGGAATAGGATTACCTAAACTAATGCCATGGACAAATAAAGGATTGAAAAATTATGATAAAGTTAAAGATATCTCACCTAATAGATACTGGTTAGTAGTTGCAAGATTGGAACCTGAAAATAATATATCTACAATTATTGATGCTTTTTCTAAATATAGAACTAAACTTCCTTTAATAGTAATTGGAGAATATACAAGTGATAAATATAAAAAACAAGTCGATAAGATAGCTGAAAATAGTGATAATATTATATTTTTAGGTTCAATTTATGATTTAACGATACTTGACATGTTAAGACAAAATTGTTTTGCATATATTCATGGACATTCAGTGGGCGGAACTAATCCATCCCTTATAGAAGCCATGATAATGAAAAATATTATAATTGCACATGATAATGAATTCAATAGGGAAGTTTGCGGTGATTTGGGGGTTTACTTTACAGATGTAGGTGATTTAATAAATAAATTAGATTTGATAGAAAATAATTTTTCATCATACGTTAATTTAAAGGAAGAACTTCACCATCGAGCGAGAGAAAAATATTCTTGGAAACATGTCAGTAATAACTATATTATATTATTTGAAAAAAATTATTATGG
>JACWMK010000139.1 GCA_015661405.1 Methanobacterium sp. | reverse complement strand
TTCAGGGTTACCCGGATATTCAGGGGTAAAATATTAAAAATCAATGTTAATAATGAAAATGGAGTCGAAAAAGGGATTAAAAAAATCACTTTAAATGGTGAAGAACTAAAAGGAACCCTTGTTCCTTTATCCCTAATGAAGGATAAGAATGAAGTTTTAGTGCTAATGGGATAGTATATAATTTAACGTCAGTTCGATTTAAGTGATTATATTTTACTTTGTAATATGTTAAACCCCAACCCCTTAAGAAGGGGCTATAACTGTATTCCGAACTAAGGATAATTTGATACACTAGTATTAATTGGTTATTAATTGATAATAATTATATATAATTTTCTTACGGTTTCATGCTATATAGAATGAAATTGCGCTTTAATTTGTTTTAATACAGCAGTTAAGTTATTAATTACTTCTTTATTTTCAAATCTTAATACCTTTTTGTTCATTAATGCAAGATGTGTATCACGTTCGATGTCTTTTTCAATACCTTGTTGAGTATAATGATACCGGCCATCTAACTCAATAATTAAATTTTCTGAAGGGCAATAAAAATCAGCAATATAGAATCCTATGCTGTGTTGTCTTCTAAATTTTCTACCACATAATTTCTTATCTTTTAATACTGACCATAATACTAATTCGGCCTCAGTCATATTTTCACGCAAATATTTTCTGGTTGGAATTAAATAACTCAAGTTGTTTAGTTTAGTTTTCATGGTCATTACAAAAATGATTTCAATATAATCAAAACATCTAAGTTTTAAAAAATGACTTCTTAAAGAAGATGAGCATTAATTGAAATACTGTTATAGCCCCTTCTTAAGGCCTTATGTTTGTAAAAGCATAAATTTCAAGATATATTATTAGTTTAGAGTTGGAAATCAAAACAATAAAAACTCGAAATTTATGCAAACTCAAAGTAACAAATTAGATTTTAATGGTCAAAATATTTATGTTGGATTTGATGTTCATTTAAAGGATTGGAAAGTAACTATTATGTCCGAAACACTTGTACATAAGACATTTTCTCAACCACCGGACCCTAGGGCGCTATATCACTATTTGGTGAACCATTTTCCGGGAGGGGTATACCATTCTGCCTACGAAGCTGGGTTTTGTGGATATTGGATACATAATCAATTATTATCTTTAGGGGTAAAATCTATCGTGGTTAATCCGGCGGATATACCCACCACCAATAAAGAGAAAGTGCAAAAGGAAGATAAGCGAGATAGTAGGAAAATAGCCCGTTCGTTAAAAGGAGGGGAATTAACTGCCATTTATGTTCCTTCAGAAAGAACCTTAGAAGACAGATCTTTTCTTCGGACCAGAAAGATGTTAACAAGAGATTTGACAAGATATAAAAATAGGATAAAGTCATTTTTATATTTTCATGGAATTGAATTTCCTTCTGTTTTTAAAAATCCACAAAGCCATTGGTCAAAACGATTTATGGTTTGGTTAGAATCCATACCCATGAGTCAAGATAGCGGCAAGCAATCTCTATTAACACTCATAGAAGAGAGTACCCATTTACGGGAAAGCCTTTTAAGAGTTACCAAGCAAGTACGTAAATTGTCACGGACAGAAGTTTATCAAGAACAGGTGAAGTTGTTGCAAAGTGTTCCAGGTATTGGGTTAATAACAGCCATGACATTATTGACAGAGCTTGAAACAATGGAACGGTTCAGTAATATTGATCAATTATGTAGTTTGGTTGGATTGGTACCTTCATCCAGTTCAAGTGGGGATACAGAAAAAATTGGAGATATTACCCCACGTGGCCATAACATCTTGCGTAGTGCAATAATTGAAAGTGCTTGGGTAGCTGCAAGGATAGACCCGGTATTGTTTAAATGCTATCACGACTATTGCAAACGAATGGAACCCAATCAAGCTATCATAAGAATAGCAAAAAAACTTTTAAGCAGGATAAGATATGTTTTAAAAAACAAACAACCATATGTGTGTGCTGTGGTTAAATAATACTATCTATAAAACAACCTTATGTAATACCGATACCAACCCTTTGCAGTTCTTTTAGGATCTGTTTTCTTAAGGCCCCGGATTACATACTATAAAAATTAAAGTGAGGATATGCAGCCGTAAAAGGCCTGTTGATAGAAGGTTGTTTTATAGCATAGTTTTGAGATAGGAAATTGATGGTCTTGGCTGGGTTTTTTAAGCCATGTAGGGATTTCTGCATCTATATTAAAAAAGGGGGAATAATCCCCCCATGATGCAACTTATCCATAAAGCTTATTGCTGACAGGTTGCTCCCCAGCAGAGCCTGCTTCCTCTTAGGCTTTACATTATTAAAGGTAAAAAATTATTTGAAAATTATCTGAAAATAATGCTCCGAATATTTGGATTACAACATAGAAGGGGTTGGGGTTAAATTAGTTAAAAAGTCATACTTAATTTATTATTCCACTAAAATAGTATAAACTTAGAATAAAATTATTGTAGTTTAAATTATTATTTCAAATCCTTTACAACACTAATATATGACTAATAAACACATTTTCTATTCAAATTCAGATGAATTTGAGATTGTAATTTAATTAAAACAGATTTCAGCAAGGCCAAAAATTATATGATAGATGTTACATGAATAAAATATCAAGGGCGAGGTTTTCACTTCCTGAAGCTAT
>JACWMK010000138.1 GCA_015661405.1 Methanobacterium sp. | reverse complement strand
ACGGGACTGCCTAGAATTAATCCGTCAACTTCCCCTAATTTCTTGGTTATATCTTGCATATCATCATATATAGCACATTCACCAGTGCTTTTGCATATGTCACAGGCTATGCAGGGTTCAATATCAGCTGAACCTAAATTTATTATATTAGTTTCAGCACCAACTTCTTCAGCTGATTCTAATGCTTTTCTTATAAGAATTTCTGTATTACTTCCAGTTCTCGGACTTCCTATAACTCCAATGATCTTAACCAAAATTTCCACCATCCTCTATGAAAATAAACAATTAATATATATGTTCAAATATATGTTTATCTTCTAAAAA
Organism: Methanobacterium sp.; assembly: GCA_015661405.1. Lineage (GTDB taxonomy): Archaea > Methanobacteriota > Methanobacteria > Methanobacteriales > Methanobacteriaceae > Methanobacterium_A. The sequence continues at coordinate 2,335 of JACWMK010000138.1, read as the reverse complement.
CTTAAACAATTACATTAATTAATCAATTTTTTTATACTTTAAATTCTTCAAAAGTGATTTAAGTTTTTTTTCTATTAGTAAAAATTATGGATATTTTTTTTGGTTTAAAATAAAATTAATTTTAAAAAAAGGTTAGAAAAGGTCATGAATAATCAATTAGATATGGAAACTCTCACATTACCAATAGAATTATTGAATATGGTAAGTAATTACTTCAAAAGAGAAAAAGAAGGAGATATAACTGCCAGATCTTGTGCTGCACAGTATTTGAAAAATTTTTTGATTGAAACTTCTGATGGATCTTATACTTTAAAGTCTAGTGTAATTAATGGTTCTACAGAAACAATGCACACTCATCATGGTGCAGTGGAGGAATCCATCCAGAAATATATTGAACCCGCTAAGCTTAACGATAAAATCATTTCTAAAGATGAAATCCGTATATTAGATACTTGCAGTGGTTTAGGTTATAATGCTGCAGCTACTCTAGATTTATGGCAATCAATCCCGAATAATTGTAAAATTAAGTTAGATATGGTGGAAATATCCAGAGAAACTTTAGCTATCACACTTTTAATTCCCAGTCCTTTAAAATCTTATGAAATAATTAAAAAGGCAGTGGAAGATGAACTATTTAATGAAGGATTTCTCTCATTAAAATCTGAGAAAAAAGAGACTCCGAAGAATGTGGATATTAACATTTATTGCATGGATATCCGTGAGCTGATAAAGAACTTACTAGAGTGTAAATCATCAAAGGCGGAAAATGTAAAGTCACTTAATAATGATGGAATTTATGATATCATATTTCTTGATCCGTTCAGTCCCCTATTAACGCCTGAACTTTACACTCTGGATTTCTTTAGAGCTTTAAAGCAGGTTATAAAAAAGGATGGTCTTATTTTAACTTATACTTCAGCAGCTCCGGTTAGATCTGCATTTATTGAAGCAGGTTTTAATGTAGGTGAAGGTCCCCGATTTGGCAGGAAACGGGGCGGCACCATAGCTTCTATTTCTGCTGAATTAATCTCTAAAGACTTATTAATGGAAGATGAGAGGATGATTGCTTTAAGTGATGTTGGTGTACCTTTCAGAGATCCTAATCTTAATAGTATTAGTCAATGTGTTGAAGAGATGAGGAGTAGTGAACGTGAATCATTGAGGAATAATAAAATGAAATTTGCATCCACAGTTAAAACACCAATTTACCTCTTAAAAGATTTGGAAGATGGTAGATTAAAGCGTAGAGTCCTGAAAAATCTTCATAAAATGGGTTTTGAAGACTTAAATTCGCCAGAATTCAGATATATACTATGTCCACAATACATGGAGTGTGTATGTGGGAATGAATGTGAATCATTCGATAATTCACGTGAAAGAATAAATGAAATGAGTAATCGATTGCAAATAGTGATTAAAAAAAAAGAATTTAACTAGTTAAAAAAAAATACTTTCCTGAATATTGCAAATAATTTGAGATAAATAATTCAATGTTTTTTGAGAAATAAATTTTTTTAAATTAAAATTAATAGGATTAATCAAACTTTATATAAATAAAATAAAATCTTGTTTTAAAAAAAAATTTTTACTTTAAATAAATAAGGTTTTTTTAAGGATTTACATCCAATTAAGTTATTAAGTTAATAGATTTAAAACATTATTTACGTATTAATGCTTGAAAATGAATCAACTTTTATATAATAATCTTTAAACTGATCTAAAATATTTTACTAAAATCTAAATTTTGAAAATATTTTTTTAAACTTATAAGGTGTAAAAAAATTGAATTTTGAAATTAAATATAAAGATGCTCGCGGAAGAGTTGGAGTACTTAAAACTCCTCATGGAAATGTAATAACTCCTGCTTTAATGCCAGTTATTCATCCAGGACGGCAAACACTGGATGTTAAAAAGTTTGGAGCAGAAATAGTCATAACTAATGCTTATATAATCTATAAAAATAGGGATCTTAGGATTAAAGCTCTAGAAAATGGTGTTCACAATCTTATAAATTTTTCAGGACCCATAGTAACTGATTCTGGTTCATTTCAATTATCAGAATATGGGGATATAGACGTAAGTAACCGAGATATCATAGAATTCCAGGAGAAAATAGGTGCAGATATAGGTACATCCTTAGACATACCCACACCACCATTCGTGAAACGTGGAAGAGCAGAAAAAGAACTTGAAATTACCATTAAAAGGGCTAAAGAATCATTAAATGTTAGAAAAGATATGATGCTCAACTCAGTAGTTCAGGGTTCTACATATATTGATTTACGTGCTAAATGTGCTCAGACTATTGGGGGTATGGATTTTGAAGTCCATCCCA
>JACWMK010000137.1 GCA_015661405.1 Methanobacterium sp. | reverse complement strand
AACAATTAACTATTACTTGAAAAATCTTAATCCTAATGGAATCCTCCAATGGACCTATAAAATCAGTAATGACATTAATACGACTATACTTACACTATTTCCTTTATCCATTAATAATAATGGAACCATCTACCTGCCAATTGACTACATGAATAATTCAACAGAAATCAGTAAACTATACGCAATAAACCCCAATGGAACAACACGATGGATTCACTCCAATAATGGATTAATAATGACAACACCGATAATAGGTGCTGACGGACTCATATACTATGGAACAGGATACCTAAATGATATGAAAGGCTCCTTCACTGCTTTAAATAGCACGGGTTCAACAAAATGGACGTATCAAACCGGAATACCTGTAGGAACCAGTTCAATTGCACCAGACGGAACATTATACATTATTGGATTATTATATACTCCCGGATCCAAGTCAACTGTATCATGCCCATTATATGCATTTAAAAACCCATTAAAAGTAACTAATACCAATCCAATAATTAACGCAGTAAACGTTAACAATTACACCACAATCACCATCACATTCAATGAAAAAATTAACTCAGGACCAAACTCTAATGGAATACAGTTACTAAATATATCATCTAGTAATAGACCTACCATACCCGTATCTATTACAATTTTCAATAACTGGATTTCAATCACTAGTCCTGAAATGGATGGTTGCAGTGGAGATATAAAACTATCAAATAATACTGTATATGAAGTATTCATACCATGCGAAGCAGTTGAAGATTACAGTGGCAGCCTACTACATTCAGCATACGCATATTGCTTCAGTACTGGTAATACAATACCGGCAGAAATACTCACAGTCAGTCCAGCAGGAAGTAACGTTTCACTAACCACGCCAATCATTATAAAATTCAATGAAAACATTAAACCAGGAGAGAACTACTCAAATATTTATATTAAAAACTTATCCACAGGGAATATTGTCTCAATCGCCAGTAAAACCATCAATGGTAACACGTTAACAATCACCACAACATACAACCACCTTAGTGGTGATATTTACCAAGTATACATACCGGTCGATGCTGTAACAGATACGAAAGGCCTTAATTTAACTACTCGAGTAACATACACATTCACTACTACAAGATGAAAAAGATTAGACAGAATGAAATGTTAAATTAAACTTTTATTCTCTTTTTTTTTACCAATATATGAATTAAAAAAAAAATTGATAGAAACACAAAATTATCTACTTTTTTTCAGCATTTCCATACATTATAAAAATTTACTAGAAAAATGTGACAAATCTATGCGAAAATTATATGAATTAATCAATGAGGGACTATTAAATATTCCGGAAGCTGCTTATGAAACTCAATGAAGATTCTGTGGAACACGAAGCACTCGAAATACTTAGAGGAATAGGGTATGAAACACTATTTGGTCCTGAAATAACTCCTGATGGTTTATATCCCATGAGAGAACTTTACAGTGATGTTGTCTGGCGATCGAAGGATTAATTTGTAATGTATTTCTGCTTTATTTACGGGCTTTATAAAATGTTAGATAAAAATATTAATGCTCAATAAGAAATTTAACTTAAGAGAATTATTTTATTATTCATGATAAGTCTTTGATGGACTGGAAAAAAATGTCATATTCAACTCATCTAAAACTAAAACCCTTGGCTCCTTATGATTTAAAGTTAAATGTAAGAATGTTCATCGGTAACGACCCTAGGATCAATGGATTTGAAAAGAATAAGTTTTGGCAGGTAATAAGAGTAAATCATAAACCAATTCTGGTTATTATAGAATCTACAGGATCAGTAGATGAACCAGGATTATCTGTTACTTTGAAGTCAAATACGAAAATTACAGACAATGACAAAATATCAGCGGAGAATACGATTGTTTATATGTTCAATTTAGACTTTGACCTTAAAGAATTTTACGAATACATTAAAAACGACTCTGTGATGTCCAAAATCACTAAAGAATTCAGGGGCTTAAATAACCTTACCACAGCAACTGTTTTTGAAGCCTTAGCTTCATCCATAATTGAACAACAGATCTCTTTTAAAGCCGCTCAGAGTATTGAAAGGCAGCTGATTAGAGATCATGGTGAAGAATTACACTTAGATGGGGAAGTCTATTACGCATTCCCCACTCCAGAATCTTTATCAAAACTAACTAAAGAAAAACTGCGCGAATCTGGATTGAGTTTAAGGAAAGCAGATTATATAATAAATATCTCCAAACTTATAGTGGAAGATACATTAGATTTAGATAGCTTCAAAAAATATGCCGATATGAATGCAATAATAGAGGAACTCAGTCAATTGAGGGGAGTCGGTGAATGGACAGCTCATCTAACAGTTTTAAGAAGCATGCATCACCGACATCAAGCATTCCCAGCAGATGATCTCGGCTTACGAAAAGCCATCTCCCAATATTATTGCGATGATAAAAAAATTTCTGCGGACAATGCACGCCAAATAGCAAACAAATGGGGTAAATGGAAAGGACTCGCAGCTTACTACATCCTCGTCAGTTACCTGGAGACATGAAAGATTATACAATAAAAAAGGAAAATCGTCTTAAAAAGTTTCACAGCCTCTACACTGGGCTTATATTTTCTTATCGGTCGTTTTTTTATTTCGGTGAATTCCCTATTTATTTTCTTATCCAAAATTATCCATTTTATCCTCTATATTTTCCCTTTTCTC
>JACWMK010000013.1 GCA_015661405.1 Methanobacterium sp. | reverse complement strand
TACCAATAAGTTCATCTCGATTATAACCAGTAACTTTTTCTGTGGAGTTATTTACATCGGTGATTTTCCCATCGGGACCAATAGTTACCAATGGATCTACACTAGCCTCAATCAAACTACGAGTATAAGCCCCTGCTAATCTAAGCTCTTCATTCGTAGCTTGAAGTTCCTCCGTAGTAGTTTGTAATTCTTCATTTGCTCTCTGAAGTTCATCGGTTGTAGTTTGTAATTCTTCATTAGAAGCCTCTAAGTCTTCAGCAAACTGTTGAATATTTTCCAATAGTTTTTGCTTTTCTGATTCAGTACGTTTACTTTCAGTTATATCACGCGCAGCAGCAAAAACACCAACAACCTCACCTTCCTTGTCTCGATAAACTGATGCATTATACAAAACCGGTGTTATCTGCCCGTTTTTATGTTTCATTTCCAACTCATAATCTCGTACAAAACCTTCTTTAAATACCTGCTGATATCCTGCCTGAGCTTTCTGTGGTTCAGTGAAGTAATCCGAAAAATCAGTAAAGATAAGTTCTTCCCGGGAATAACCAGTTACTAGTTCAGTGGAGTTATTTAAATCAGTGATTTTACCATCGGGGCCAATAGTAACTAATGGATCCACACTAGCTTCAATTAAACTACGATTATACTTACTCGCATTATCAAGCTCTTCTTCAGCCTTTTTAAATTTAGTGATATCATTAAAAAGAATAGCAACTTCACGACATTCAGGATCACCAATCTTAAATGCATAAACATCATACCATCTATTCAGTGCTTTTGCTTCATTTACAAAACGCTTAGGTTCTCCTGATAATGCTATTTTACCATAAATTTCAAACCAATACTCCTCATGATCAGGAGCAAGATCACGCATCAACTTACCCTTAGCATCAATCAATCCAGTTTGCCCTTCAAAAGCGGGATTAATTTCTAAAAAACGATAATCTATAGGCTTATCATCAACATCAAATATCACTTCGATAGTGCAAAAGCCTTCATCAATAGAATTAAATAAAGTTAAATAATGTTCTTGACTTTCTTTTAAAGATTCATAAGCATCTTCAAGCTCAGCTGTACGAGCCCCTACCATATCTTCCAACTGTTCCCTATATTTAGCCAGCTCAACTTCAGTTTGTTTACGTTCGGTGATGTCCCGATTAGTTTCAATGACAATTTTTTTACCAGATTTATCTTTAATTAATTGTTGACGAGTTTCAACTATGATCTTCTGGCCCTTTTTAGTGGTGTGAGTTATTTCACCAGTCCACATTTTATCCTTAGCTAATACTTCCAAGAATTCATCAAGCTCAAGTGGGTGCTGGGTTTTAAGTAATTCATGGCTAACATGGCCAATAGCTTCTTTGCTATTATAACCGTACAGTCTTTCTGCTCCTTGATTCCAAGATAATATTCCTTTGTTATAATCCCAGGAAAATATTGCTTCATATGAAACATTTAATAAGGCAGCTTGCCTTTTTAAATTTTCCTCATTTTCTCTCAGCATTTGATTAACATGTATCAGTTCATCCCCTTGCTGCTGAAGTTCTTCATTAGATACCCTTAACTCCTCAGTAGTGGACTGTAAATCTTCGTTAGATACTGTTAACTCCTCAGTAGTGGACTGTAAATCTTCGTTAGATACTTCTAACTCTTCATTAGATAGTTGCACCTGTTCTAATAGTTTTTGTTTATTTTTTTCTAATTTCTTTCTTTTAGTGATGTCTTTACCAATGTTAAGAATTAGTAGTTCTTCATTAATGGTGATGAAGCGACCGGAATAGAGAATGTTAATATATGTGCCATCTTTTCTTCTGATCTTCATTTCATAATCATATAGATTCTTTTTTCTTTGAATCTCGTTAATATAGGCTTGGCGTTCCTCTATATTATATAAATTTATTTCAGCTGAGTTGTGTCCAATAACTTCTTCTCGAGAATAACCGATTTGATTGAGAAATTCTTGGTTACAATCAATATATTTCCCATCAGATGCTCTTGTAAGAAAGATACCATCTGGATTCAGAGTAAATATTGCAGATAGCATTTCTGAAGATTGTTGAAATTTATCATAGTTATTGATTGTTGTATCAGGTTTAACCACTGTATATCACTACTTTATAAATATTTTATTTTAATTTGAGAAATAATTAGTATAAAAATATTTTTAGATTACATCTTATTTATTAATTTAATCTTTATTAATTAATAGTAAATACTTAAATTAACAGAATATTTGAATAAAATAAATGAATTTATACTTTTAAATCCTTAATTTTTATTTATTACCACGAAAATTTAAGTGCTTTAAATGATATTATATTAATAGAATAATTTTAATTTAATTTTATGAAAATATAATTTAATATTATTATATTTAAATTTAGTTGGGTTGTTAAATGGTTTCATTAGGTAAAAAGTTAGCTGCTGAATTGCTAGGAACATTTCTCCTAGTTTTTTTCGGATCCATTGCAATTTATATTACACTTACAATGGTTTATGGTGGTTCTACACCTAATCCTTTTAATATTGGTGTTACTATGACGGATTGGCTGGGTATTAACATGGCTTTTGGCCTAGCTATTATAATTGGTATTTATTCTTTCGCACGGATTTCTGGAGCTCATTTCAATCCCGCAGTTACTCTAGCATTATGGTCTGTTCAAAGATTCCCTGGTAAGAATGTAGCACCATATATATCAGCTCAATTAATTGGTGCAACTATTGCAAGTTTATTATTTGCATTATTTATTGGATCGCAGGCTATTTCACTTAAATTAGGAGCAACTGCACCATATACTATTGGTTATTTACAGGCAATAATGGTAGAAGCCATGGGTACATTTCTTTTAATGATGACTATAATGGTTGTTGCGGTAGATAAGAGAGCTAAACTTGGTTATGCGGGTTTAATTATTGGCTTATCTGTAATTTTATCCCAAACATTAATATCAAGTATTACTGGTGGCTCTATTAATCCAGCTGGTACTTTCGGACCCTATTTAGGAGATACTATTTTAGGTAGTGTTAATCTTTGGAATTACTTCCCTATTTACGTTATTGGACCTATTTCTGGTGCAATAATGGCAGCATTCACCTACAAATACATTAAGAGTGAATCAAATAAGAATTTATTAACACGATTGATTAAGAAAATTAAAACCAACTGAAATAAACAGTATCTAATTATAATTTATCTTTAATATAGCAAGATTATATTAGCACCAAAAAATCAGAATTTTGTATTTAAAAAAAAATTTAATTTAGGGGAGTAAAACCCCATACTTGATGATGTTTTTTTAATTAACAGATTTAACTATTTAATCTTACATTTTGCCTTTTAACCAGTCTCGTAGCCATTTTGTGTATTCGAGTTTTTGTTCTAAGGCCATTACTTTCATGTCCATTTTTTTAACGGCCATCATCTTTTTTTCTTCGTCGGTCATCATTTCTATTAACCAACCCATCATCATCATGTCTTTACCCATCATTTCGTGATGTTTTTCTCTTCCTAAAACCATTTTTTATCACCTATCACCAATTTTTTTTTAGAGCGAATATTTAAATATTTTATTTTAATCACCTAAATTCGCCCTAATACACTATTGTACACTGTAAGTTATATAATTTCCGAATTAATAATTAAATATAAAAGAATCAAAAAATATTATTACTTTTCACTTTTTATGTTCATTTTTACACTTGAAGTGCACGTTAAACTGAGTATTAAATCTTCAATCTATCTATCAAAAAAATAATAATAAACCAAAACTGATAAAATAAAAAAAAATTTAATCACTTTTAGAATTATGTAGGAAGCAAGGAAGGAAATAAGGAAGATACCACTAAGAAAACAGTTAAACTTATCACAATTAAAACTGCTGCTCCTGCTATAATATTATACAATTTTGAGTTTACATGTTCACCCATTATCTTCTTATCATTAATGATTAGAAGCATGAATATTAAACAAAATGGAATTATTATACCATTAAAAACCTGAGAGAAGTATAATATTGAAAGTAACGGTGCATTTGGAATCAAAATAATAATAACCGCCAGTAATATAAGTCCCAAATATAATCCATGAAATACTGGTGCTTCTCTAAATCCTTTGTTAACTCCGGATTCCAATCCCAAACTTTCACAAACCAAATACGCAGTAGCCAAAGGTACGATGCTCGCGGAAAATAATGAAGCGTTTAAGAATCCAAATGCAAATAATAAACTCGCATAATTCCCGGCTAGAGGAACTAATGCTTTTGAAATATCTGAAACAGTATTCACTGGAATAACATGAATAAATATAGTAGCTGCACAAGCTAACACTATAAAAAAACCAATAATACTTTCCACTAAAGCTCCAGAAACAGCATCAATTTTAGAGTAAGCCAAGTTTTTTAAAGTTACTTCTTTCTCTACAATCGCAGCTTGAATATAAAACATTTGCCAGGGAGCTATGGTAGCTCCAATCATACCTACAACCATGGTAATATACGCAGTACTTACCATTAAATGTGGTAATACCAAACTTTTAGCTGCGAGACCCCAATTTGGCCCTGCAAGAATTCCCGCTGCAATATAAGTCACATAAATGGCTGATGCCACTAAAAATATTTTTTCAACATTTTTATAATTACCTTTAACTATAAGAAGCCAAATAGACAATGCAGCAACCGGTAAAGCAAAAAGTAAAGGTACGTTAAATATCCCGGCACTTACAGCGATACCTGAAAATTCACCTAGCACATTACCAAAATTACATAAAACCAGAGCAAATACCAGTACGAGAGTAATCCTAATCCCCATTTTTTGACGTATAAGATCTATAAGCCCTTTTTTAGATACAATACCTAATCTAACTCCCATTTCTTGAATAAGAGCTAAAAGCACGAACATGGGAATGAATAACCATAATATATTATATCCAAATTGTGAACCTGCCAATGAAAAAGTGGTGATTGATCCCGCATCATTACAAACATTAGCAGTAATCATTCCCGGTCCCATAACACTTAAAAAAATAATTAAACTTATTATTAGGGGACTTTGCAAGATTCTGCGGTAAATTTTAAGATCCATAAAATAAGAGAACTCCTAATACTTAAATTAACTTCCAAATATTTTTGGAACTTTTTTCTTCCATACAACCGGTGAAATAATATCTACCACATCATCAACAGTGATAATGCCCCTTAATTTCGTACTATCCTCAACAACGGGTAAAGCTAATAAACTATATTTAGCAATCTTCTGAGCAACCTCATCCCGATCCTCTAAAATATCAGCTTTAATTACTGTTGAATGCATGAAATCATTGATCTTTTTATCTGGATCTGCGAGTAAAATATCTCTTAAAGAAGCAACTCCCAATAAATCTCCATTTTTGGAGGTAATATAAATGTAATAGATGGTTTCAACGTTTTTAGCTATTTCACGGAGAGATTCCATAACTTCCCTGCTGGTCAAGTCTTGATTCACATATGCATATTCAGTAGTCATGATTCCTCCCGCTGTGTCTTTGGGGTATTTTAATAATTTTTTTATATCCTCAGATTCTTCAGGTTCCATTAAATCTAGGAGCTCTTTAGCTTTTTCTTTGGAGGAATCGCCAATTACATCTGCAGCGTGATCAGGATTCATTCTATCCAATATTTCAGCAGCACGTTGACCATTCATGCTCTCCAAAATTGAAACTTGCCTTTCAGGGGAGACATTCTTTAAAGCATCAGCTGCAGTTTCATGATCAAGGCAGTTAAAAAAAGTTAATGATTCATTAACACTTAATTGTTCCATTATTTCAGCTATATCTGCAGGATGGATTTTTTTTATTTTTTGTTTAGGAACTTTTAATTTTAAATCACAATAATTGGTATTTAAGGTGTCTATATTTTCCCAATTGATGATATTATCATCTGGATTTATACCAAATGGTTTTGCGATTCCAGCCAATCGAAATCTCTTTAAAATACCATAAACGCCATTATCTATGCCAATAGCATGGTAATGGCCATGAATTGATGATATTATAATATCATTCACTCTTTTAACCTTTTTATCCTCAATATCAACAACTTGATGATCAAGAACATCATCCACTAATTTTATATCTGACTTTTTAATCTTATAATCAGAGATATCTTTTAATGTAGTTTTAAGTTTAATTTTCTTTTCCAATTCATCTATATGCTTGCAGGGGATGTTAATTAATTTTTTATTAGAGATAGTCACAGTTATGGCTTTTATATTGGGATCTGAACTATCTGGGGATACTATAATATCTTTTAATTTTCCAATTTTTTTTCCCATGGAATCCGTTACTGATTTTTTGATTAAATCACTCAGATACAATATTTTCACCATTATTATAAATTTAAAATTTTTAGGTTAGCCTAATTAAGATTTTCTTAGGTATACCTAAATATTTTATATTATATAAAATTTTCCAAAATAATTTTTTAGATCAAATCTAAAATAATAAAAGAAATAATAAAAAAAATCTTAAATGAAATTTAATAAAATATTTATATTTTATAAATAATTTTAAATCTTTACAATCCGATAATAAATGGAATGAATGGAATTTATTTGATATATTTTGATGATTAACAAATAAGTAAAAAATGTTTATTAATGCACATTTTTATTATAATTTTTCTTTAGTATGCTCAACTCCTAATTCAATCATTGCAACAACATGCTCATCTGCTAGATAATAATAAGCCATTTTACCTTCTCTTCGGAATTTAACTAAATTTTTACTTCTTAAAACTCGAAGCTGATGAGAAATCGCCGACTGACTCATACTCAGCACCGCTGCTAAATCACAGACACATAACTCTTTCTGAGATAAAGCATATAATATTTTAAGCCTAGTAGAATCGCCAAAAACCTTAAAATTATCAGATACTTCAAAAAGAAATTCATCCTCAAGCATTTTAGATTTTATTTTATTAACAACATCTTCATGCACATATACTATTTCACAAATATCTTTTTCACCCATAATAGAATATAATGATCATATAAATTGTATAAAATTTTTGGTTTCATTCTCTTTTATTTAACTGAAAATAATTGAATTTTTTTTAAGTTCCTGTTTTTTTATATCTAAAATAATACCCTAAACATTTATATACTCAATTGAACATGTATTCATATGAGAATAGATTGATATTTGTTATGGGTGCTAAATTATGACTGAGAGAAATGATGATAAAACAAAATTAGAAAATGAAGAATTCTATGAATGCCCCTACTGTACAGTAAATTTAATGGAAGAGAAAGAATCAGAAAAACGTACCCCACTAATTATAATAATAGTATCTGCAATAATCATAACTTTAGGTTTATATATAGGAGTTATATTAGGTCAACAATTAATTTCCCAAATATTATTCCTAACAGTTGCAGCCATATCTGGGTATGAAACCATTAAATATGGAATATTATCCATATTAAAAGGCCATTTCACCATTAGTATCCTAATAACCATCGCTGCCCTAGGAGCTTTTTCAATAGGACAAGGAGCTGAAGGAGCATCTGTACTATTTTTATATTTCATCGCTGAATTTTTAGAAGATTATGCAAGTGAAAGAGCTAGGAATTCAATTGGAGCCCTTGTTAAACTCGCGCCTGAAACCGCTCTAGTAAAAAGGGATGGTAAAAACATCAATGTTCATGCCCATGCTGTAAATACGGATGAAATAGTAATTGTTAAACCTGGCGATAAAATACCATTAGATGGTGAGGTAACTAAGGGCGTATCATCTGTTAATCAAGCGGCAATAACAGGTGAAAGCATTGCTGTAACTAAATCTGTAGGAGATGAGGTTTTCGCAGGAACCATTAATGAAGAAGGATATCTTGAAGTTAAAGTAACTAAAAGATCAAATGAAACTGTCATATCTAAAATAATAGAATTAGTGAAAGATTCACAAAAAAGAAAATCAAATACAGAAGCCTTTATTGACCGGTTTGCAGGATATTACACTCCCATGGTAATAGTTCTAGCCATGATTGTAGCCATAGTTCCACCATTCATATGGGGACTTTCATTTGACACTTGGTTTTACCGGGCACTTGTTCTATTAGTGGTTTCATGTCCATGTGCACTGGCCATATCTACACCAGTAGCCATGGTTTCAGGCATAACAGCCGCCACTAAAAATGGAGTTCTAATTAAAGGCGGCGAATATGTGGAAGAAATGCAGAATACCAAAATAATGGTATTCGATAAAACAGGCACACTTACAAAAGGAAAATTAGAAGTAACGGATATTATCCCATTTAATAATTATTCAAAAGATGAAATATTACAGATAGCAGCATCAATAGAATCTAAATCAAAACATCCATTGGCTGAAGCTATGCTACGACATAGTGAAGAATCAGAAATCACATTTAAGGATGTAAATGAATTTGAATCCATACCAGGTAAAGGATTAAAAGGAAAAATAAATGATAAACTATTCTATATAGGCACTAAGAGTTTATTTAAAAAGAATATTAAATTTCCCAATAATTTAATTGAAGATTTTGAAATTCATGGTAAAACTACTATAATTATTAGTGAAGAAGAAAATATCATTGGTTTAATTGGTTTAATGGATACTATCAAGGATCTATCTAAAATCACAATTAAAGAATTGAATAAAAGGAAAATTAAAACTGTAATGCTTACTGGAGATAATGGAGGCACTGCAAAGGCTGTAGCATCCGAATTAGGCATTGATGAATATTATGCAAACTTATTACCTGAAAATAAGGTTAAGGTAGTCGATGAATTAATGGCTAAATATAAACATGTGGTGATGGTTGGTGATGGTGTAAATGATGCACCGGCACTTGCCAGATCCAATGTCGGTGTTGCTATGGGTGCAGCGGGTTCAGATGTAGCTATTGAAACTGCTGATATTTCACTTATGCATGATGACATATCCAAAATAAACTACTTAATTGATTTAAGCAAAAAAACCATGGGTGTGGTTAAAGAAAATGTATCAGTATCCATTATTGTTAAAACTTCCTTTGCAATACTAGCAGTATTCGGATTGATTACTCTGTGGATGGCTGTTGCTTTTGGTGATATGGGTTTAAGCTTGGCAGTTATATTAAACTCAATCAGAATTGGGCGTAACAGAATTTGAATTTACTTTAAAATATAAATGTAAAATAATTATTATATATTTAAAATGTAAATGATGATGCTATGAATTTATTAACAATTTTTTTGATAGCTGTCGGGCTTGCTATTGATGCATTTTTCATTGCTATTACTAAGGGTATTGTAATAAAATCTACAGTTAAGCATGGTTTAATTATTGCATTGTTCTTTGGCGGATTCCAAGCAATAATGACTATATTAGGATGGATTTTAGGAATACCATTAGAAACATTTGTTTCAACATTTGCATCTTGGATAGCGTTTATTTTGATTTCAGCTGTAGGTATTAAAATGATTTATGAATCCTTTTCAGAGGAGGAAGACGATAATGATAATTTTAATTTATATGAAATACTACTCCTGGCAATAGCAACTAGTATTGATGCATTCGTAGTTGGAATATCATTCGCATTACTTAAAACTCCAATATTAGAACCTGTTATTATAATAGGATTCATTGCATTTATATTATCATTTATTGGGGTATATATTGGTAAAAATTTAGGACATTTATTTGGAAAAGAAATAGAAATAGCAGGAGGCGTATTATTAATTGGAATAGGATTATATCTCCTTATAATGTAAATATAAATTTTTAGATTAACTGTATATTATTAAAATTTAAATAATATTTCTAAAATTATAATCTGAACATTTAATTATAATTTATAAAAACCAGCGCCACACACTTTTATAATTCTGATTGAATAAATATTGATTTTTAAATATTAATTAACTATTTAATAATTGTATCTTTTTATAATAACAATTTTATTAGATTATTTTACTACAATAAGGATGATTATATCTTAAATTATAATAAAAGACTATTATTCTAGGGTAAGATTTTTAAATAACTGGAATAATTAAAAAGTACTAATGAAGAAGGATTATTTTGAATTCATTATAAATTTTAAATCATAAATGAAGTTAATTCTTAACAAATAATCCAAAACATTCTATTTTCACTGGAATTTAAAACGAAACATTTATAAGTGATTATTTAGTTATATTAGCCAAGATTCTAGATATGGTTTAAATGAAACCTATTAATCTGGAACATTGGAGGCGGTTTTAATAAATAAAAAATTGATTATATCAGTGTTAATGCTAATTGCAATAGCAATACCATTGACAGTAATAACAGTTTTCGCAACGACGAATACAAATTCTACTCATATAAAAACGAATACTACAAATACAACAGCAAAATTAAATGCAATTGGACAGCAAGAAGCACAATATAAAGATGTTCAAGGCGTTTCCGATGTAAATTCATTTAACCAACTAGGATACGGGGATTGTTGGGCTGATTCAATGTGGTTATACGATAAACTAACCGCAGCAGGAATACAAGTAAGGATTATGGGTTATGTTAACCGTGGAACTGGAGTCGGATACCGACATGCATGGGTTGAAATCAACACAGGTAATGGATGGACAATGTGGAATTATACAGGTTATAATTCTCAACATTATGGTGACGTCGGTTGTGGTACACCATATGTTCTCATAGGACCCGGTAATTCAACCGCAGACATAGAAAGCACAGGATATTAATAAGTTAAACATTTACATAGTAGTAATCAAATCTTCAGATTCAGCAAAATTTTTAGCTTCCTCCATATCTTCCCATTCAGTTATGACCACCAGTTGATGGGGATCATTAGCATTTCGAAAGACAAAAGCACCTTTAGAATCTTTATCCTTTTGTGTAGCACCATCTTCATCATATACAGGCTTCCAATTCTTATATTCCTCAACTTCATGTATAACCAAAACATATGTCATCTAATATCCACTCCTAAAGGTATCAATTTACATTTCTCTTGTATTATTACATTCTACATGACATATTATTTTTTAGATTAAATTATTATTTTTTTAGTATTTGCTTGTTTTTAATAGGTTAATGCAGGTTTAACAAAACGGTATCCAGTTTTAATAGTCCAAGAAAATTCTGAAATCTTAAGCTTTTTAAATTAAAGGTCACATAGTCGAAATAATTCCAGATGAAGAGTTGATTATTAAAAAAGTGAATTTATTATATGTTATTATTAATGGATTGATGTATTATATTAGAAATAAATGACTAATATGCAAGCTTTACCATATAGAATTTAGTTAAAAGTTATATGATTGGAAAATAAGGCTTGAATAAGAAGTTTATAATAATCATGTATAACAATTATTAATAATAAAAACGACAACAAAAAAAATTATGATTAGTTTTAAAGTTTTATACATTCTAATAAGCTTTAAAAACTTCTTTTTTTATATAACTAAAATTTATATTAAAAAAAATTCAAAACAACTAAAATTTGTGAAATGCCAAATTATGATAAATGAATTACTGATTTTACTTGTCTCATCAAACAATAAAAATTTTAATAAAAAAACAATTTAAATGAAATAAAATATGATAGATAATTCAAAAAATCTCGTTAACAATATAGGTTTGGAGGATGCATTTTTTACGGTCATATTCGGCTTGGCATATATAATCGCACTTTTTGTTACCTTGGCCGAACTAATTAAACCTCCATGGGATATGATTTATGAAGTCATTCTATCCATATTTTTAACATAGCCAAACTTCTCCAGAATGATAAAAAAACATGTTCATATCATTTTACAACAAATGTAAAAATCTAATAGCCAATTCCCAATTAATTTTAATAGATCTAAACGATCCATACCTCGCTCGAATAGTAAAAGTTACTGAATTACAACTAGATTCAGTCTTTCAAAAAGAATTGAATATGTCTTAATCTAATCCTTTATGAATACTATTTGTAAAGAATTGGTAAACCCATTATCATTTAACATGTTATACAAGAATAAATGGATGAAATGAAAGTTTTGCTCGAAAACATGTAATTAGAACTGAAAAACTTAAAAAATAAGGCTTAAACGGAAAAACTTATATATTATCAGTTTGTTAAAAATTTTTATTATAAAAACCAACTAAAGCTATCAAATTATTTCTTTAAACAATAAAAGAGGAGTTAAATATTAAATACAAATTGATATTATCATTTTTAATAATATTTACGCTGTTATTAGGTATAAATTGGGGTATATCATCGTTAGGGGGTGGTTTTATTGTAGGTTATTATATAAACCCCAGTATAACACCCATATCAGAAATCAATTTCAACGATTTAAAAAGTGCTGGAATTACTGATATATACGTTTTAGTATCGAATGATAATTATCAATCAGTGCTATCCGCAGCCAAAATAAAAGCTGACGCTGTGGGAATAAGAACCAACGCTTGGGTATATCCTGGATTCAATTACGCCTCACAAGTCGCTCACATGAACATAGGAGTTCAATTAGATGTGGAAACATATGATATGCCCGCATATATTCCACAAATCAAAGCCATGAGATCAGCAACACAAGGAGTAAAGTTCTCTCTTAGTGTTAAACCCGATGGATGGGATGGAAACCAATACTATTATCTAATAGCACCATTATGTGACTATATAGTTCCCATGCTCTATACAGGTGACTACGGACAGAGTACAACCGGTTTAACAAACTGGGTTAAAATCAACAGTATCATTTACCCTGGAAAAATCGTAGCTGGACTTGAAACCTACCAATCCGATCAAAATACAACTTCCAAGAATCCAAATACCACATTAGCAGAAATAAAAGCGGTAAAACCATATACACATGGAGTAATCTTATTCAGATACGGATTATCCAACATTAATGGTGTAGGTTAAATCTAGTAATATTTGATTATTAAATTTGAGTATTAGGGATTTTCAAGAAGATAAAATTGAAGTTTATGATCAAAATTACCAAATAAAAAGAATTACACCATTAAAAAGGTTGGAACTAAAAATTGATGTAATATTTACAACATTTTTTAAGTGAAGAATCTATTGAAGCTATAGATAAATTCCTTAGACTTGAAAGGACTATCCTCAACCTGATGATGCTCTTTTATAATGGTAGAAATATTGGATCAAAAATCACTGATATTGCTCTACAAACTCATATAGAAAGCTAAATTATACATTAGTAGGATCAAGGAGGATTAAAGGAAGGTTCCGTAAGGCAAATAGCCATATGATGCTTAAGTTCTTTAACAACCAGTTAATTAATTCAGGAATGCTTGAGGAAATAAGGGAGCATTTGATGGGCCATAAATTAAAAGACAGGGTTCGTTAAGCATACTTCCTAGCAGACCCTGATGAGTTAATGAAAACCTATTTGAGATATTGAATACATAAAAATAAAATAAAACAGCTCTTCGGTGAGTTGGACGAGTTAAACAACTTAAAAGAGAAAACAGAGAACTCCAAGGACAAATTACTGAAATATTGGATCAAATAACTCCTGATGATGAGTTATTAAATGAGAATAATAAGTTAACTGAGGCTCTCAATGGTGTGATGCATGATAACTCTTTATATAAGAATCAGATGGATGAAATGAAGGGATTGCTCCAAAAAATGCATTTATAATTGAAAAAACTTAAAAATAAGGCTTAAACGGAAAAACTTATATATTATCATATATGTTAAATAATTATAATTATAAATAATCATAAATTATTTTGATTCTTAAGTGGTGGTTACTCCCATGTTGACGTCGGTTCAGAAGGAAATATTGCAAAGTTTAATTAATTTATACCGTAAAGCGGAAGGGAAAAGTATTAAGGGTGAGGAAATAGCTGGGATGATGAATCGAAATCCTGGAACGATACGGAATCAGATGCAGTCTCTTAGAAGTTTAGGTCTTGTTAAGGGTGTTCCCGGTCCACGTGGAGGTTATAAACCTACAATTGAAGCGTATCACACTTTAAATATTACTGATCTTAGCAAAGAAACTCAGGTACCTATTTTTAAAGGCGGAAAAGAGTTGAAGGATATTACTGTAGCTAAAATCGAGTTTACTAGTATACCACATCCCGGTGAATGTGAAGCAGCTATAAAAGCCATTGGTAATATTAAAAGAATTGATTTAGGTGATAAAATACGCATAGGTCCCACACCAGTTAATAAATTAGTAGTAAATGGGGTAGTGGTTGGTCGTGATGATATGGATAATATACTACTCCTCGACACCACAGGTATTCGTAGTATTCCTAAAAAGAAAGTTATAGATGTAGCGAGTAAAGATTTAATCACCTTAAAACCTTCTATGAGTATTAAAGAAGCTGCGAAAGTATTATCTAATGGCGGGATAGAGGGTGCACCTGTAATCAAAAAGAATAAGATTTTAGGAATTTTAACTCTAAACGATGTAGCTAGAGCCTTAGCTAATGACAATGAAAGTCTTAAAGTAGTTGAGATCATGTCTGATCATACTATCACAGTATTAAAGGATGTAATGATTGCTGAAGCTATTGATATTATGAATAAGAATAATATAGGAAGACTCATAGTCGTAGATGATAAAGACGCTCCCCTGGGAATTGTAACTCGTACTGACTTACTTGATAAGATCGCAAGTCCAAAATAAAAATATTATACTCCCACTTTTAAAAGATTCTTTTTTATAGGGAATTTACGAATTATTTAATACTCCTTTTTATTTAATTCAAAAAAACTTTGATTATTTATTTCTAATTAAATTAGATATCCTGATTTTAAATAAAAATAATAGGAATGGTGTCACGGAGTTGAAGGTTAAACAAATAAATCTACAGGATAAAATGAGTATCCTGGAATTAATTGAAGAAATGGGTAAAACCGGAGTACTCGGTGCAGGTCGATTACACCACGCCACTCAGTTATTCTCAAAGATGATTAAAGATGATGAAACCACTGTATTTTTAAGTGTAGCTGGCCCCCTAGTACCCGGTGGGCTTCGTAAAATCATCAGAGACCTACTAATTCGAGAAGAGATTGACGTGCTTATCACTAGTGGAGCTAACATCACTCATGACTTACTTGAGGCTTTCGGGGGTCATCACCACCGAAATATAGGTGAAGATGATGAAAAACTTTGCCAAATGGGTGTAGGAAGAATAGCTGATATATACACTAAATCAGAGGATTTCATGGTTTTCGAAGAGAAAATCACTACGATAATCACCGATATAAATAAAAATAAAGAAAGTTTGACTATCACCGAATTTTTAAGAGAAATTGGTGAAAGAATTGATGATGAGGAATCCATCTTAAAAACAGCTGCAGATAAAAATATTCCAGTCTATGCTCCGGGTATTATAGATAGTATGCTGGGATTACAATTATGGATGTATACTCAGGAGAATGAATTAGTTTTAGATGCCTTGGGTGATATGCATGAATTATCTGATATGGTTTACGCATCCACTAAGGTATCAGCGGTAATGTTAGGTGGTGGTTTACCTAAACATTATGCATTAGCATCAAATCTACTTAAAGGCGGTGTAGATTCCGGTATACAAGTAACTATGGATCGTAGTGAAACTGGCAGTTTAAGTGGTGCACCATTAGAGGAAGCGAAATCATGGGCTAAAGCTAAATGCGGTTCACATTTAGTAACAGTTATTGGAGATGCCACCATAATATTCCCATTAATAGTAGCTGGAGCATGGGAAATCAACTCTAAAGAAATAAAAAAATAGAAAATTAGAAAAATAAAATTCTTTTTTTTTATATGATTATAGTTAATATAAGAGATATTAGAAATTTAATAAAAATCATTTTTTTAAAATTATTTAAATAAAACTTATAGGAAGTTTGATTCATATTTATGTACCATTTTTCTATGCAATCTCTGGTTTATTCATGAAAATCTCTGATGATGCTCATGACCGGAAAAATAATAATAAGTTAGGTGTCGTAGCTGCAGTAATCTGCGGAATTTCAATTGGATACTTAGCAGTAACTAATGCAGATGCAGCTGTAATATTCTTAGGCATTCTAATTGGAACATTACTAGCTTGGAAAATAGATTGCATGAATCACATTATTTCACTATTAATATTTTTAGGGATAATTCTAATAATAGGCATACCCACAATTGGATATTTAACATTAATCATATGTGCAGTCGCAGCTTATTTAGATGAACTAGGTAATGACAGTATATGGGTAACTAAAAATAATATACTAAATAACTTCTTCAAGTACCGATTCACCCTTAAAATATCAATACTATCATTAGCAGTTCTAGGAGTAATTAAATTTTGGATTCCAGCCCTTCAAATCTCTGGATTACAATATTTAAGTTTTTATACTTTCCTATTCTTCTGCTTATTTGAAATATCCTATGAATTAGTAGGGTTAAAGTTTGATACTATCTATGAATTTATAAGGCAAAAGTTTATTCCCCGAACAAGTTAAAATGGTTAAAAACATTATATAACGGTCCAACTACGCCCATTTGGAACGGTGCAAGATGGAATGTTTTAAAAATCGGGATTGAATCAACCTTTTACTTTACCATACCTATAGTATAAATAAATAATACAATTATAATACAAAAAAAATTAGAAATTATCGACTAATAACTTCGCGTATTAAATAATAAAAATGAATATCTCTTTTTTCTTGTTATAACAATAATTTTAATATTCTAATAAAATTTTAAAATTATTAATTAAATTAATTAACAAGATTCATCTTATGATATACATTATTTAAACCTCAAATAAAAATTACTTAATGGAAAATATTACTATGGTTAACTCTGATGAAATAGGAAACATTAATTATTCTTCAGAAATGTTATCTGCAATATATACTCTCAATCCGGATGCTATCTCCCTAACTCGTGCAACTGATGGTAAAATTATTGATTGTAATCAAGTATATCTAGATCAAATCGGTTATGCTCGAGAAGAAGTGATTGGACGCACATCATTAGAACTTAAATTATTCAGTTTAATAGAACGTAAGGCCTTTGTAGATAATATCCGAAGAAACAATAATTTATATGATTATGAAGTTAGAGTTAAGAGAAAAAATGGCACTTATGTCAACATTCTTTATTCCGCCCGTTTCATTACCATTGACGGAGAAAAAATCATACTTAGTATATGTAAAGATATCACCGATCGTAAGGAAAAAGAGATGCTTAATGATGCTTTGAATAAAGTTAATGCTTATATTAATTCTACCCTGGTTTATGATGAGATTATGCAGTTAATTGTGGAGGAAGGAGCTAAAGCTTTAGGGGTTGAGTCGTCCGTTATTAATATTCGTGAAAGAGATGGTTGGGTTGTTAAATTCATTTATAACTTCCCAAACAATATTATAGGTCAGTTAAGGTTAGATCAAGAATCCCCTACTTCTGTATATGTGGCTAATGAGAAAAAAGCAGTTGCTTTTAATAATGCATCGGCTGATTCTCGTGTGAATAAGAATGGAATGAGATTGCATGGGGTTGCTTCAGTCTTGGTGGCTCCAATTATATTGAAAGATGAAGTTAAGGGTATTATTGCTTTTTATCATCATCAAAAATCGGTTGTATTCAGCGAAGCGCAGATTGATTTCGCTAACAAACTATCATTCTCCCTTTCTCAAGCTATAGAGAATGCAAATTTATTTAATGATATAAAGAAAAGTGAAGAAGATTTAAAAAGACATGCAGCAATGTTAGATGTTTCTAATGAAGCAATTTTCTCCTGGGATTATGATGGAGGAATAGTATCCTGGAACCGGGGAGCAGAACGACTTTACGGATACAACAGTAAAGAAGCCATTGGTTCTATAAGTCATGATTTACTAAAAACTAAGTTTCCCCTTAAATTTAATGAATTCCAGGAAATAATAGTCAATGATAAAATGTGGACGGGTGAATTGACTCATACCACTAAAGATGGCAATATTATTATTGTTGAAAGCCGTCAACAGTTAATACAAGATAATTTAGGTAGAAGTATTGTCATAGAGACTAATCGTGATATCACCCAAAGAATAAGGGCGGAAGAAGAACTGCAAAATATTATTAAACGATTCTATAATATTTTATCCAATATGCATTCAAGTGTTTTATTAGTGACTCAAGAAGGACAGGTAGAATTTGCGAATCCTGCATTTACTGAGTATTTTATGCTAAAGGAAACTCCAGAGGAACTTGAAGGACTTTCGGAAACGGAAATGCTTGATAAGATAAAAAAACTTTATAAAAATCCAGATAAAGTGATTAGTAGAATCAAAGAAATCGTAAGTAATTATGAACCGGTATTCGGCGAGGAAATTGCCATGCAAAATGGGAATAAAACCTGTATAAGAGATTTTATACCCATATCAGATGGTACTAAACCTAATGGTAGAATGTGGATTCATGTAGACGTAACCGAGCGTAAAAAAGCTGAAGAGCATGAGAAAAAATTGTTGGAGAATGAACAGCAGCTTACTGAGGAGCTTCAGACTTCGAATGAAGAATTACAATCCATCACAGAGGAATTAAGATTATCTAATGAAGAACTTCAACAAAAGGAATATCAATTGTTAACCGTTAACAATTCCCTGCGGGAGAGTGAAGAGCGATTCCGTTCTCTTGCTGATAACATTCCTAATTTAGCGTGGATGGCTGATGCTGATGGTTGGATATTTTGGTATAATAAGCAGTGGTATGAATATACTGGTACAACACTGGAAGAGATGCAGGGTTGGGGATGGCGGAAGGTACATCACCCTGAATATGTCGAAAGTGTTACAGCGGAATGGTCTTCACGTATTAAACAGGGCATCCAGTATGAAAATGTATTCCCATTGGAGGGTAAGGATGGTAACTACCGCTGGTTCCTTACACGAGTTACACCTATTAGGGATGAGCAAGGTAAGATCCAACGTTGGTTTGGTACTAATACAGATATTACCGAACTTAAAAACGCGGAAGATAAAACTCAAGAGTTACTAAAGCAGTTACAAGTTTCATCTGAAGAGTTAAATGCTTCTAATGAAGAATTACAGGCTACTACTGAAGAGCTTAAAACAACGAATGAAGAGCTTCAGTTGCAAATGGATTTTGAAGTGGAAGCCAAGAGAGAGTTGGAAGAAATTGCTAGCAAATTAAAAATTTCCAATAAGGAGTTGGAACAGTTTGCTTACGTGGCTTCTCATGACTTACAGGAGCCCCTTCGTATGGTTACTAGTTTTACTCAATTATTGGAGCGTCGTTATAAAGATAAATTAGATGTTGATGCTGATGAGTATATTGGGTTTATTGTTGAGGGTAGTAAGCGTATGAAGTATTTAATTGATGATTTATTAGAGTTTTCACGGCTTAACACACAAAATCGTGAATTTGAATCAGTTTTATTAAAAATCACTTTAGAAGATGTCTTACGAAATTTAAATGCAACTATTAAGGAAAATAATGCTAAAATATCCCATGACCCTTTACCCACCATCCGGGGTGACCGTTCTCAAATTAATCAGTTATTACAAAATTTAATAGCAAATGCTATTAAATTCCATGGTGATGAACCACCTAAAGTTCACATTTCAGCGGAGGAATCTGGGAATGAATGGATAATCAGTGTAAATGATAAAGGTATAGGAATTGACCCTGATCATCAGGAACAGATTTTCAGAATCTTTAAAAGACTTCACACTCGTGAGGAATATGCTGGAACCGGTATCGGTTTAGCCATCTGTAAACGAATTATTGACAAACACAATGGAAAAATCTGGGTAGAATCCGAACTTGGGAAAGGATCAACCTTCTACTTCACCATCCCTAAATAAATTAATAATCTTAGTGACAATACATTGATAATATCAATATTTTTTATGTGACTACGATTTATCATGGAGTATTTATAAAATGAATTTTAATCCTAATATTCTGATTGTTGAGGATAATCAGGGTGATATACGTCTAATTCAAGAAATATTAAATGACGTGGATATCTCATATAATCTTTATTTTGCATCATATGGTGAAGTGGCACTTCAAATGCTAAAAAGGGAGGGGTTGTATGTTGATATTCCTCGACCCGATCTTATTTTATTAGATATGAATCTTCCTAAAAAAGACGGAAAAGAAGTTATTGATGATATAAAGCAACATGATAGATTAAATAATATAAGATTAAATGATATACCCATTATTGATTGACAAATTCCATTTCTGATATTAAAAATGATCCTTATGTTAAATTACTTTGGGGAAAAGCTCAAAAAAAACATTGAAAATACCCAAGGGCATAAAAACTATCTACAAATGCAAATGGGCATACTTTTTCAATAGCAGTCTGCCATGGTTTAAATAGGAGTGATAGTTTACAAATATCTGCGGGTTAATATCGACTTATATAAATGAGTCACCTGGAAACGATTTGGTGGTTTTAGTAAGGATTGTATAACTGGGGATACAGCCACCAGTTCCCAATTCCATACCTCACTGTAAAACCGCTGCTATATGAATGATTGATGTTACCAGCTGCATCAGTTACACTACCCGTGTTTAGGGTTACAATATATTGTACATCATTACTTAAGGGATTCTCCGGTGTTAGAGTTAATATTTTTCCATTGACACTGGTGCTATATGGTAAGGGTATTCCGGTATTAGTGTTGAATTCGAACCGACCATTGCCTATTTGAATTTTCTTATTGAAGGTGAGTGTGACCACCTTATTAACGTCACTAATGAATGAATTATGATCTGGCGTTACGTGAGTAATCAATAATGGTGAGGTATCCACAATGAAGCTGCTGCTCTGTGATTGAAAGGTGTTACCTGCATTATCAACTACACAGCCTTCTTGAAGCGTTATAGTGTATCGGGTGTCGTGAATTAAGGGGTTAAGGGGTTTGATAGTTAGTAGGTTGCGTTTAATAGTGGTATTGTATGGTATAGCTGTTCCATTATTAATGGTGAAGTCTATGCAACCAGTACCCATTTGAATATTCTTATTGAAGACGGCTGTAATTACCTTATTGACGTTGTTAGTCCAAGCATTATCGGATGGTTCGATTTTACTGATGATTAATGGTTTAGTATGCGGTGCCAAGTCGCTGTCATAGTGTTGGCTGCCTTCATTCAAGTAGGTTCTAGAACCTTTAAATACAGCGGTTATATTGTAATTAACTGATATTAAATTATCCCTATATGGTAAACTGGGTTCTCCATGACTATTAGTAGTGTTATTAGTACTATTATTATCATTCACCGAGAAGTAAATTGGTTCACGTGATAATGGCTTATCCTGGCCATGCATTAATATCTTATTTAAATTCATTAGGTTACGAGTAAAGTCATTCACATTATAAATGGTGCCTAGATTTGAAGTTGAGGGGGGAGCGTTCTTGTAGTTAAAGGTTGAGTTAACTGTGTCATTGTAATCCCTAAGATACATAGACATTAGATTGGCGATTAAATTAAGATTACCATTAAACTGGATGCTTGTACGGTTTACGGTTGAATCTAAGACCTGGAAAGAATTGAGAGTTATGATTCCATTAAGCGGTGAGCTGAGGTTGGAGTTGTAAATAGCCCTCCAATAATTATCAGCATTCAAGTATTTATCATCATTGCCTGGGATTGCATTGCTGGGTGTTGCCGGAGTGGTGTTTTCTCCTATTGGATTTGAATCTATGTTAACAGTAGCATTATCTTCCTGGTTGAGGATGGCACTAGAATTGCCAGTTTGATTATCTTTTGCCTGTGCGAGTAAGATAGTTCCATTATCTGCTACGGTGCCTGTAGTGTTTGCCGTGGTTAATTTGGCGAAGTCCATGGGTGTCCCATTGTCAGTATTGTTGGTACTGGTAACGTTGACGTGGGTAGTACTATTATTACTTGTGGCTGCAGCTGTGTTGATTCCAACTGTCCCGATTATTATGAATGCGAGAATCAGTAAACTGATTTTACTTAAATTTTCAGTATTAAATTTAGATGCCAATTATTGTCACTTCCAATCTGGATGATAGCAATGCGATCCATGGTAGCAAGATAAACTTAAATCAATATTCACATGGTATATTATTAAAAAGTGTTGCACTTTTAATATATGTCTTTCCCACATCTCCTTTTTTTTATGTGGATTTAAATCCTATTTAGAGTATATTTTCATGATTAATCATGTGATGTTCTATAACCATTTGGGACGGATTCCCCTAACATTAATCAGCATTTAAATTCACATGAACATGAATAAATTAGAAAATTTATTAGTAAGATTTATATAATAATAGATTTTAAATTATTATTATGAGCCAATATGAGGTGGCATATGGACCTAAATAAAAATCAAACTTTTTTTCAAAATGCGTGGATGTAGTTATACATCCAAGACACTATTCACTTAACATCAGAATCCTTATTAAGACTTTTCTGAATTAAATTACATCATAATTAGTCTATTAGATGTTAAAGAAATAGTTAAAAGCACTTAAATAATAAATAAACTCTCGCATATAGTGAATACCATCTAAAAAATGATAATTAAAGACAGTTTTCTTTTAAACAGGAAAACTGGAGGCGTAGTTAATTATGAAAAAAACAGCAACTACACTTGTAGCTGTACTCGCGTTAGTGTTATCCTTGATGGGCGCGGCAGCAGCTGACTCAACTACTAATGCCACGGGAACTAATATCGGAGTGAATCAATCTACAGATAACGTCACTAACTTAGACAATAGTACAAATAATCAGACAAACTCCCTACCCACCAGTACGGCACAAGATCCAATTAATCCGGGAGGTCCTATAATCCTTGATAGTGCCGGAAATAGTTCAACGACCGGATACACGGCTTATCAAATAGACCCCACCACCGGTGACTTAATTGACCCCACCACTGGATACTTAATTGACCCAACTACAGGTGACTTAATCGACCCTACCACTGGTAACTTAATTGATCCTACAACTGGAGAATTAATTTCACCAAACAGTACAGTAACTGATCCAATTATAGGTGATCCAATTAATCCGGGAGGTCCTATCATATTTGCTAATCCCGGAAATAGTTCAACGACCGGATACACGGCTTATCAAATAGACCCCACCACCGGTGACTTAATAGACCCCACCACTGGATACTTAATTGACCCAACTACGGGAAACTTAATAGGCCCTACAAACGATTCAGTAGTCACCTATAACGCATACCAAATCGACCCAACTACTGGAGACTTAATAGACCCAACTACAGGTGACTTAATTGACCCAACTACTGGAGATCAAATTGACATAACCACCGGAGACCAAATTGACCCAACTACTGGAGACCTAATTGACCCAAGCACAGGTGCTTTAATCGACCCTAAAACTGGAACAGATTATCAGACAGACCCTAAAACTGGAGATTTAATCGATCCAACTACAGGTGACTTAATTGACCCAACTACTGGAGATTTAATTGACCCAACTACTGGAGATTTAATTGACCCAACTACTGGAGATTTAATTGACCCAACTACTGGAGATTTAATTGACCCTACAACTGGTGATTTAATTAACTCTACGGCTACTGATTCTGGTAATTCAACTGATCCTGTAGTAATTACGGATCCAATTATTGTTAATCCAATATTTGGCAATGGTAGTACTGGTATTTTACCGGTTTATGTAATTGCCACCACAAAAGGTGATAATGGCATATCCAACTTACAACAGACAAGTACAGATAATCAGACAGACCCAACTACCGGAGACTTAATTGATCCCACCACTAATTATACAACTGAAATAACACAGTCTTCATGGACATTGGTTGACACATCTAATGCAAGTATAAATAGTCACAAAGATTCGGCAGTTTCAGCTAAAGCAAGTAATTCAGACCCTAAAAGTGATAATGTAACAGCAGATCCTACTATTCAAAATAACACAAGTAATACAAGTAACACAATTCCTATGCAAAATACAGGCGGTCCATTAATACCATTAGCACTATCAACTTTAATGATAGTGGGTGGAGCAGTAGCTTCTAAAATAAGAAAATATTAGAGTATAAAAATTAAATTTAAATTACTCTAAAATTCTTTTTTTTTAAATTCAATATTTACTTAAAAATGGAAATAAATTCGTTTCTAAACTTTTTTTAATTTTTTTTAAAATTAATTTATTGAATAATTTTTTTTTGGTTCTTATATATTACTGCACGATAATGTAAAAATATTTAATTAATTGATTTAATCATTTTGTAAGTTTTTTTTAATTAATTCCAGATACCATTCCTTTTTAACATTTTCACGATTATTGTAATCATTGAGTATTTCTTTACCGATTTTACTAGTGAATTCTCGCACATGCAGCCATTGTTGGTAGATTTTATATGCTTCTGTTGCTGTTGATATATAACTAAACATTCCATCTCTTGGTGGTAGGTGTTTGCTGCTTCCATTTCAGTGTAATAATTATCTAGATATTCTTCTTTTCCTTCTATTATTACCTTGGCCCACCATATCTTTTTACCATAATTTTTGTATTTAGCTTGCTTACGTTTTTGTAAAAAAATCATTAGTATATTGTTGAATCATTTCTATTATTATTCATATTATTAATAATGGAGTGATGGAGGACACTTCTGCAGATCTTTCGCCTATTTTTTCAGTGCATCCCAGAGAACTTCATAACTTTTGGAGGTCAAATTATTATCTAATGTGTTTAAATCAAACATATGATTTAGAAAACTGTGATAGATGCAAAAACAAATCTGTCCTAACACTTTTGGTGGTTGGTTAACATCTATTATCCCGGTGTAATGTTACCTGCTAATGAAGATACCTGGTATCAGTACAATTGTTTCAATATGCACTTTACAATCAGAGTTACAGGTGATGATGATCCCTTAAAGACTGGTGTTATGTTCGTATTATTCCCTTTGAACTTAATTGGCCTTCTTTTTTTAAATCAATTATTCTTTTATATAGAAATTTAACTTCTTAATAATCTTTCAAGACGAATTGATTTTTTTAAGAAATTCAACAACTTTAGTCTTATATATTCCATTATTTACTTCTTTTGACCTAACGCCCATCACAGCTAATGGATTTGATCCTATGAGTTCTTTCATATCACTGAAGGCTCCATCAAAGTTGTTTCTGCCAGCTGTCTCAAAAAATGCCACATTATTAAATTTCATATAATTCTCAGTTATATATGTTCTCACTGCCATTGCCATTGTATCTGCCCAGTTTGGTGTTCCTATAATTATTAGATCATAATTTGCAGGATCATTTTTTATTTTTTCTAAAACAGTTAATTTATGTTTACCTGCATCCCTAGCGGCTCTTATATATTCTATAGGACCTGAACGGCTCTTTGTATCAATCAATTCTTCAATGTCACAATCAAGACTATTTCTTAATTCTTCAGCAACTTTGCGGGTTTTACCTGTTCTTGAATAAAAAACCACTAATATTTTCATAATTATAAAACTCCTGTTTCCATTCATTTTTGGGTTATTGGAATAATCACAAGTATTTCGGCAGATATTTGCTTACTTATGATTCCTAATAACGATAGTTTAACAATTTACAGATTTTTTATCCTCAACGTTGTAAATAATCTTACAACATTAGAATATGATATGACAAACTATAAATAGGTTTCGTAAAAGTAAATAAAATTAGAACAACTTTAAAAAGAATGATTACTATGATCGAATTACCCACACAATTGATTAAATCCTTAACATCCCTCGGACTTCTAGAGTCAGAAGCCAAAGTTTATGCAGCACTAGTAATATTGAAAAATGCAGGAATAAAAGAGCTTTTAGGGTTCCTCGATATTTCAAAACCCCAAATTTATGAACGACTTAAAATGTTGGAGGATAAAGGGTTAATCATTCTTACAAACCCCAGACCTGTCACATATCAAGCAATATCCCCAAATATCGCATTAGAAATACTCGTAGAACGAACCTATGCGGCTAAGAATGATGCTGTAAAGCAGTTCCATGACTTAGAAAATAATGATCACGCAGAGAAGTCATCCCAGCCTCTATGGTTTATTTTCGGCGACCCTAGCTTTGAATTCAAAATCCGCGACATGATCACAAACGCCAAAGAATCCATTTACTGTGTAACTTCTGAAAAAAATCTCAACTATATAAAAATGGCACTAAACAAGAGTATAAAAACCCAGCTAATAATCACATCTGATAACAAAGCTATACAAAATGAACTCGAACATAGATATAACAAAAGTAACGTCACGATAATAACCATTGATAAAGCTAAGATGAAAAATTTGGAATGTACAAAGGACATCGTAGACGATACTGAATTATCAGAGATAGCTAATACAATAGATATTGATAATCAATTCATACTGGTAGTTGATGACTCGGAGGCTTTATTTATACCACCGTTAAGAGGTGACTCGGTTGATGCGATCTCGATAGAAAATAAGATAATGGTTAAATTATTTATGCACAACATGAAAAAAGAACCATTCGGCTCAACAATACCATAAAACACCAAGATTTAGAAAATAATTTTTTTTAATAATGTAAAAAATTTAATTATATATATTTTTATACAAATTTTACATTAACAATGAATGATGATTAATACAAATTCAACAATCCCCTGGTAGGTTCTATTAAATTTATTATAAGTGTTATCATCCCCGTACTTGACCCATTTTCAACCTTCAGAGGATTGCTCGCTCTCTTGTATGATTTTTCATTCTTTTCCTTGATTTTGAAATTATAGTCTATTTTATTATAGCTCTTAAAACTCATATATTTAGTAAAAAGTGATTAAATATCATTTTCTGTCTTGATTTAGTTTATTAATATTTAAGACTTTCTATTATAATATAATAGTAAATAATATATTTTAGTTTTAATTGACATACGATTAAGGATTGATAAAATGTCGGACAAGAGTATAAAATGTAATTACTGTAATGCAGAGCTTCCATTGGGACTTAAGTTTTGTACTGAATGTGGTAAGCCATTACAAAATGACTCTCGATCAATAAAAGAAAATTTTAATCAAAAATCAGTATGTCCTAATTGTTCTGCAGAGGTTTCGCCAGATT
Organism: Methanobacterium sp.; assembly: GCA_015661405.1. Classification (GTDB taxonomy): domain Archaea; phylum Methanobacteriota; class Methanobacteria; order Methanobacteriales; family Methanobacteriaceae; genus Methanobacterium_A. The sequence continues at coordinate 27,090 of JACWMK010000013.1, read as the reverse complement.
TAAAGTTCTGCACGGAATGTGGCACTTCACTTCTAATTAAAATGAAACCTACGAACGAGAATATAAATAGGGAACTGCATAAACGAAGAGGAAGTTATAAGACAAATAATTATAATGAAAACCCAAAAAATACCGTAACTGGATTTCTACAGGCATTTAAAGAGACCGTTGATACAAAACTCCAACCAGTAGATACAATAACAGAATTTATTAACAATGCTACAACATCTGCAGGTGAACATACGAATAAATTAAGTGAGACAATTAATAACAGTAGTAAACCAAGTAATCGCCGAATAATAAAACCCAAGAAAAAAGCTGAGAATAATGGTTATTTAGTTTGTGATAGCTGTGGTGGCTATTATGAACTGCAGCTAGGGGAAGCACCTGACGATTTTAGTGATGAATGTGATTGTGGGGGAAATTTAAAATACTACAAATCGTTACCATAACAACTAAAAAGAAAATTGAATTGACCTAGAAAAAAAATAATAAGTTTAATTTAATTAAATTTGTTGGTGTATAATATTATTGATAAAAAAAAATTGCATATGCTTAATCCTCGTGAATATGAACATCCACTGGATAAAAAGGCTTTAGATACTTTAAAGGATACTCCGGGTCTGGAAAAATTAACAAAAGAATTCTATAAACATGGTTTGGAACGCGTTTTAAGAGTTCAATATACCGGTAGTTATTTGAAAGTTACTGATAGCCATTTTCCTAAAGTTAAAGAAGATCTTAAAGAAGTATGCAATATCATTCACCTTACCAATATTCCTGACCTGTACATTGAAAATAATTATGGAATTAATGGATTTGCAGTAGGTGCAAAGAAGCCAATGATTGTTATTACTAGGAGAGCGATTGATTGGTTGTCTCATGAAGAATTATTGGGTTTATTAGGTCACGAAGCAGGACATATTAAAAGTATGCACATGATGTATCATGATATGGCTCAATTAATACCAACTATGGGCGATTTATTAAGTGGATCAACTTTTGGTGTTGGAAAGATAGTTGCTGTAGGATTAGAAGCAGTTTTATATTACTGGTATCGAATGTCAGAACTAACTGCTGATAGAGCTGGACTTTTGGCTTGTCAAGATAATGAGGCCTATATACAATTATTAATGAAAATTGCGGGTGTTCCAAAGAAGTATTATAAAAAAATTGAAACCGAAGAATTTATAAAACAGGCACGTGAATTTGAAGACTTTGACTATAATTCTTTAGATAAAATTGCAAAAGCTGCCACTATCATGTGGCAAGAACATCCATGGACAGTTTTAAGAGCACATGAAATAATAAAATGGATAGAATCAGGAAAATACCAAGAATTAATAGAAAAACATGGAAAAGAAAATATAGATGAAATAGAACTCATCTGCACGTGTGGTGCTAAATTAAAAGGAAATGAAACATTCTGTGGAATATGCGGCGAAAAAATAAGTACTAGATAAATTAGGTTATGGTTTTAACAAATCTAATTTTCATTATTCTAATTTGAATGTATTCACGATTTGCTGGTATGCATTATACCCGTCTGTATCATTTTTACTGCCATTTGGTTCATCAATGCTTAGATATGTAATAAAGAAATAAGGAGTACCATTTTTCACGAGTATAGTTGCAGCATCTGTCGTATCTATGAAACCTTTTAATATCTTTTTTTATATGAAATTGCCTGGATAAACCATGTTAAAGCTGGGAGTATCCGTCCATCACCATAGATGAACAAGAGAAATAGATTTATATATTGGTGGGGGATGTTCAACGTTCACCCGTTTCATCTCTTCACCATTATCAATCATTTTTTTATCCATGTTTAATTCAATTATATCCTTCATCTTCAAATTCTATTGCATCACTACCTTCAATGGTAAGCATTTTACCATTAAGAGTGGAAGTCTTTTCTTTATTTTTGTTTATTTACTATTAACATATGAAAATTATAGTATTTCTTAAAATAAATGTTCTATGAATAATTAATCTTGATCGTAGCCCTAGAACTTATGGATCAAATATTAGTTACGATTATCATCATATTGTTGTCTTGTTGTTTGCATGTTTTATCTATTGGTTTATATTCTAGCTTCTCATAATAATAAATTAAAATAAATTCACGAAATTCAAATAAGAATTAAAATGATATTCTCCAAGAGAAAAAATCCGCCTTAAAATAATCTTTGATTCTAGTTATCGAAACTTCATTTTTCTATAATCTGGATGATTTTGTATTAATGCAAATAATATTTAATAGGATTACCGAGGAATATTTAGTATATAACATGTGAATTTAGAGGGAAATATTGAATCAGTTTGAGGTGTAATAAATGAATAAAAAATATATCATAAGCAATTTATTAACTTGTAGATTTACATGTATATGAACCAGAAGGGGTTTAATGTTTAAGATTGTGCATAAAATAATTGCTGAGAATTTAATTGGTAATACGGAATTAGATTCTTGGTTGGATGATAAGTTCCTTGTAAATATTCCATTGTCTGATGGAACCATTGAAGATGAGTTTGATCATAAAGATATTGATGAGTATGGAAGGCGGGTTGTTGATCTGTGCCCAGATTCACTTGGTCTAAGTCTTTTTTGGATTCGAAATAGTACAGATGGTTATTTCAGAGTGAATCATTTCGGTAAAGTATGTATAATTAGAAAATAAATTTTCTTAAATCAGTAATTCTAGTGATATTGGTTTGAGATTTAACATAATCAATTTTTTTTTCAGCATAATCAGAAGTTATAAATTCTAAATTTTTATGTATGAAACATAAATCATGAGCATCTAAAAATATTTCATAATCAGGATAATGAATTTCTTTCCTTAATGCTTGTTTGATTTTTGGATATTCCTTTTTTCGTATATGTAATTGCAAATTTGAGCTAAACTTTTTTTCTCGAGAATAAACATCAGAATTAAAATCCATTATTATTTTATTAAAAGTATTTGATATATTACTGCTATTTTCTTCATAATTAAATCCTTCTTTATCCCAGATTGATTCAATAACTAACTTTCTTTTTTTTGATTCTAGATCAACTTCAGATGAGTTCGCTAAAGATAAAATATCATCTTTCTTAAAAAAACCTTCACTATTTTTTAATTTATAAGATATATCGTATAAAAAATTTAGATAATTTTTTTTTATGTTCTTTTAATTTATGATTGGTCTCGTTTACGACGGTATTGGACCAATATTTTAAATCTTTATTCTTGAATGCATTGGTTGCATAGGAATGCCATGGATCCCATTTAAAAATATAACCTAACGGCACATTAGTATCCAAAAAAATAGGCATTTACATTTACTCCTTCATGATAGCATACAAATTATCAATTGTTGTATTATGTTTGCCTGAAGGAGTATATATCTCTAAATAGAATTGTTCCTTATATTTTGAGAATTTCTCATCAAATGATGAATAATTTTTTTTATATTTATCTTGATTTTCAGAAGTTTTAACATCCAATAAAACAGCTTTATTGGTAATTAGATCTCCAAATTCTTCAAATATATTTAAAACAATTTTGAGTTCATCAACATTAGGTTTTGTATAATCTTGGTTTTTTAAAATATATTCGGCAATTTGTTGAATTTCTAAAAAATCGAAAAATTCTTCATCAATTAAAGGCTGTTTTTTAAGCACAATAGCTATTTCATTTACATATTCAAGTATTTGATGAATTTTAACAGAGTACATATAGGCTATATCTTCTTTGTTTAACTTAATAGTATTGATAATAGAAGGATATTGTGATTTATTATATTCTGTAATAATGCGATCTTTTAAATCTTTAAAAAACTCATTAAAAAAATCAAGAATCTTATTATTATAACTACCAATATTATTCCTAATATCAATTGAAGGAATATTTGTTGTCAATCCTACTGTAGTCCTTTCAGAAATATACATTTGTCACCCAAAATTATATCCATTTTCTTATGCATTTGTTATCAATAAAATCTATTAATATATTCTTATTCTTTACGCAAATATTGTACGATGATATTATATGCGCAAATGTCAGATTAATCTCTTCATCCGATTAGAAAATGGCAATAACCAACATGAAGACTAAAAAAATTCTTGTATTCTGCACGATTGTATATTTCATGATCTATTCGTACTTTGTTAATACTTCTAAAAAGTACTATAAATAATTTTTCATAGTATAATGAGTTGAAAGAATATACTACTATATTTGATTATCAAGGTTTATTATTGTTTACATGCATTTCATGATCTATTCATCATATTTATGGTTTGTATTTAAATATATCCATATATCATTAGATAATATCTATTACTTACAGACTGACATTCCTAATAATGTATTGTAAATTTTACTAGAAAATCATACTTATGATAGAATCTATGACCTTATAATTTTAGAGTTTGATGCTATTCATAATGTATTCATTATCGCTGCAGTGAGGAATGTTATCGGATTTGTATTATTTTTCTTCCTCAAAGATTTTGTACATCAGCAATGAAAATGGAGGGAGAAGAAGAAATAGCTATGAAGATGCACCTAGAGAAATTGAAACTTGCTAAAAAAAAATATTATTATTTGATATTTCGATCAAATTCGTATCTACATTTGAACAGTATAAATAGAAATAAAATTTTGTTAGGTTTAACTTATTGAATGTTGGGGTTATTGAAAAAGTGAAATTAAAGCATTTAAATATACGTGATTATATCAGTAAGCGTTTAGTTACGCAATTACGATTGTATACTATCCTTTTCTTTGTAATGTTGGGTGTAGTCGTTTATGAAGTATTTTTGGGTAGTATTAGTATTTTTTTAGCGTTTGTGGGATTTTTAATTGGTTTTGGTGTGGGTGTTTTAGTTAGTCGGATGATTCATTTATCTTGGGATGAGGATTCTAATATGGTGATTGGACGTATGGATTGGATTGGAGCGGTGATACTGGTAATATATTTCATATTCAGTATTGCGAGAACAATTTATCTCGGTTACTTTATTCAGGGTACCGCTTTTATCGTGATTATTATTTGCATTACTGGAGGATCTATGCTAGGTAGAAGTATGGGTACAAGTCATGGCATTAGGAGGATTTTAAAGGCTTGGGATATTATTCGATAATAAAAAAAATAGTTTAATTCATCAAAGAAATTGGGTTAATAAAATTAAAAGTCGTCGTTAACATCTTCCCTTCATCTAACAACTTATATTTTGAATTTAAAAGCTGAAAAATTGAAAATCGATTACACTCATATAAAAATAACCCTAGAAAAAATTAATAATAATATTCCTGTTAATTTTATATCTCGGAATAAATGTGGGCGTCAAATATTTACATTTGAATTATAAATGTCTTAATTTAATTGAAATTTTTTTTAAAGTTATTTAATATTAATAACCTTTTAGACGAGAGAAATTACTAAAGTACATAGAAAATGGCTGCTATAGAATACTGGAGGGCTAAAACGTGGATTTTAATGAATTTCCACTCGAATGGAGTACTATAAATTTACTAAAAAATCATACATAAGGCAGAATCTCTGACCCTATAAAATTATTGTTTGATACTATATATGATGGATTGGAGAGCTTGCTTCGGATTATCCGCAGTGTAAATTGATCTACCAATAATTAATGCATCAGCATAATTCAAAGTTGAGGCGGGGTCACCTCCCTGCACACCAACACCTGGTGATATTATAAATGAATCATCTCCTACAATACCCCTAATCCTCTTCAACCTATCCAGTTTAGTGGATGGTGCAACATAATTACTTATACCCATATCCAATCCCATAAGTGCTATATCCTCTGAAACATTCCGCATGAAAATTTCTGCTCCAGGGTGAGACATTTCCGTAACTAGGAAAACATCTCTATTATAATTTTCAGCTGAAACTAGAGTAGCCTTTACACTATCTCTACCCGTGAAACCATGAACAATAATAGCATCTGCATCTGCTTGGAAAGTTAAATCAGTTATCTTCTGATTAGTTTTAGGAATATCAGCTACTTTAAAATCAGCTATAACTTTGCAATTAAATTCTTCTTTAAGAATATGTATACATTCTAATCCTTCAGCTAAAACAAGTGGATATCCAATCTTTATTGTATCAATATACTCTGAAACATCATCCGCTACTTGAAGTGCTTCTGGTAAAGTAGTAAGATCCAGGGCTAAGATGATATTATTTTTAATTTGCATAATTTAATGTAAGTTAAACTATTATAAAATGATTATTGAATTCATTTCATTATTTAATATGATTAATTCAATTTCCTATAAAAATAAGCGTTTAAATGTTTACAAAAAAAGTTTTAGATTAAAATAAAAGTTTTTCACACATAACTTTATATACTCTTAAACTAAACGTATAGTTAGCCATGCTTATGGCATAAATTGGAAGTGATAAATTTGTTTAGAAATAGTTACGGTAGTAATAATAATAGCTACGACAATAAAAATAAAGGAAATTCTGCTCCTATTAATGAAGGGGAAGAATACGATGTTAAAATTGAAGATACTGGTAGAGATGGTGATGGTATCACCCGTATAGAAGGTTTTGTGGTTTTTGTTTCAGGTGCCAAAGTGGGCGATGAAGTTAAAATTAGAATAACTTCTACTAGAAGAAATTTCGGTTTTGCTGAAGTAGTAGAATAAAATAATTTGAAATTTTATTTTCACAACGTTTCTCGAATTTAGATAAAATATTTAAATTTATATTTTACTAAATTTTTATTTTTATTTAATTTCTAGAATTTCTTTCTTTTTTTTTTAAGTATATAATATAAATTTTTATAGTATTATTTTTTCATTAATTACATATCTATAAAGTTTTTTTAATACGCTTATTATATTACTAATCGAATTATAAAACTTAAGATCTAAATTTAATAGGTAAAAGTCTAATTTTTTTAATTTATCATATTGATATTATATAGAATTGTAACTAACTAATCTAGCTTTTACTCAATATTCAAGAATTATTTAGTATTATTATTTAAATGGATAATATCTTTAGTCAAGTATTTTCTAATTTTTTATTAGTCTTTATTAAAATTTAATAATTTTTAAGATTTTCTAGTAGACCAGTATAAAAAATTTTTATCTTTTCATTTAGATTTAATATTATTAGTTATTATAATTATATTAATTTGATTCTTTTTTTATTTTCAATTTACAATTGTGTGAATATTTGATAATTTGTTGGAAAAATTTTGAATAATTTAATCTATTCTGTACAGAAATATTTTTTTTTATTACATTTACTACTAAAAAACATGTTTTAGTAATAAATTAGTATTAATTTTTCATTAAAAAACCGCCATCTAGGTAATACTGGGGAAAAGGTTTATATGATTAAAATTCCAAACGAGGAGTTTAAGGGTTTATAATAATGTTTGAACGAGTATTACATGTTTTATATTTAGGGTGGGATTAGTAATACCTTATTAATCATATGTACTTCGAATACTTATAAATAATATATAAGGAGGAGGAATTATTTGCATATACCAGACGGATTTATACCACTATGGCAGTGTGCAATTTATTATGTAATTGCGATAATATTTTTATTCTTTGCTTTCCGGTGGTCACGAGCCAATCTAAATGAAAGAAATATACCTTTAATGGCAATTTTAGCTGCATTTATATTTGCCATAATGTCAATTAATATTCCTGTACCATTTGGAACAAGTGGACATATGGTTGGCGCTGCAATGGTGGCTATAATATTCATGAGTCCATGGGCCGGGGTGATATGTATAGCTTTAGTATTATTGGTTCAGGCTTTATTCTTTGGAGATGGAGGAGTAACTACATTAGGGGCTAATATAATTAATATGGGTATAATTGGTAGTTTTGTGGGATTTTACGGATGGGGGTTCCTTAAGAAATTTTTACCTAAATGGTGGTCAATTGGAGTAGCATCATGGATAGCTATATTCACAGCAGCTTGTCTGGCAGCAGTAGAATTGTGGCTAGCTGGTACTTTCCCATTAGGATTAGGTCTTCTTTATATGGGGGGTTATCATGCAATGATAGGTGTATTAGAAGCTATAATAACCGTGATTGTTATTGCATCCATTGAAAGAGTAAGACCAGATTTACTAGCATGGAACCGACAAAAATTAGTAGATGATTCCGAGTCTAAAAGCACACAGGAGATTGTCTCAAAATGAACCGATCAACAAAAGGTATTGTAATTGGAGGTTTGGCTGTCGCATTAATAATAGGTGTCCTATCTCCATTTATAGCATCACAAAATCCCGACGGCATAACAGCAACCGCAAAGCATTTAAACCCTAAAGTACTGATTGGCCCTAACTATTGGCATGCACCTTTCGATAATTATCTAGTTCATCAATTAGGTAACGGTCCTGTAGCTGGAATTGCAGCTTTAATGATTGGTGTTTTCATGGTATTTGGGCTTGTATTAGGTATTACTGAAATAATAAAAAGACGAAAAAAAACAGACAGCTGATTTATAAATATTGTTTATATTTTGATTATAAATATTGAACTTATTAGATGGGATATAATAATTCATATTAAATGGAAAAAGTATGAACTTAAACATAATATTAAGCGCCTTACACGTTGGAGGCTCAGTTACTGATGTTGAAAGAATCGCTATTAAGGATAGTGTCATTCATTCATTAGATGGTAGGGTTAAATTAATAACTTTACTATTAGTCATTGTATTTGCAGTTTACACGACGCAATTAGTTGTTTTAGCCATATTAGAGCTTTATCTAGTAACTCTTCTTTTATTATCACGTAATTCTCTTAAACATTCATTTTTGAGAGTGTTAATTATTATTCCATTTGGCGGATCTATAGCTATACTGCAACCATTCGTGCACGGAGGTACTGTCCTTTATACGTTGCCTTTGGGTATACATATAACTTATCAGGGTGTTATGTTTGGATTACTACTTTTATCACGGCTGGTGGTTACTTTAACTTGTATAGTGCTTTTATCTTCTATTAGTCCTATGCAGGAGGTTGCGGAGTCTTTCAGAAGATTGGGAATGCCTCGTGATTTTTCTATGATATTCAGTCTTTTCATTAGATTTCTTTTCTTGTTTTATGAAGAACTCGGAAAAATAACTCATGCACAGACGAGCCGAAATTTTGATATATTCAGCAAAAAAACTGCTTATATGTGGAGATTGAAAATGGTGGCTTACACTGTGATGATGATGTTCTTAAAATCATATGAACGTGGTGAAAGTGTTTATTTAAGCATGGCCAGCAGAGGATTTTCCGATAAATCTCAACTTTACAGTTTAACTAAAAAAGAAATAGATTTAAATGAGTATTCTTTTGTCATTACTACTTTGGTATTAATTGTCTGTTTACAAATAATGGCTATTTACGTTTTCCCCCAAATGGGATTTATAGGCAGTTCAATTAGAATATAAAATTCATATAAGAGTTAATGCATAATAATTTTCACATTCTACTTTGAAAAAGTAAATTTTTCACGGATTATTTTTAATATATTTTGAAGTATTATTTATTTCACTTTATGTCTTATTATTTGAATTCAAACCATTCATTATATTTTTCATGTGATTTAGATAAATTTCCATCCTTAAAAATTCTAGTTGGGATAAAAGGTAATTACATCTTTCATCGAAAAATGGACCTATACCCTTATAACTCTTTAATTCATCAATATAACTGGTAAGTTCTTTTTGTTGATTAGAAGTAAGTTCATTAAATTCATTTTTTTTGAAAATAATTAAAATGATTTATCACCTTTATTTATAGAAATTCGATTCAAATGAGGGATTATGAATACCTAATTTTTTATTTTACTTTTAGATTATTTATGAAATCAGTTTTACTTGAATTTTTATCAATTAAAATGGAAACATTTATATGCTATTTCTCCAAACCAATTAAACGTGAAAAAAAAATAGACTGAATTAAATAATGTTTTTTTGGAGGATTAAAAAGAATGAATAGTTTAATGATAATGAAAATTAAGGGGAATGAGAAATGCATATAGCTGAAGGATTTTTACCATGGTATTGGTGTGTATTCTGGTATGCGCTTGCTATACCCTTTATTTATCACGGTGTACTTCAAATAAGAAAAATTAGAAAAGAACACCCAGAAATGACTCCATTATTAGCAGTATGTGGAGCATTTATTTTTATCATGTCATCTTTACATGTACCATCCGTTACGGGAAGTTCATCTCATCCCACGGGTAACGGTTTAGGAGCAGTATTTTTTGGAGCTACCGTTATAAGTGCCATTTGTGTACCTATACTTGTTTTCCAAGCTTTAGTATTAGCTCATGGGGGAATAACCACACTAGGGGCTAATGACTTCTCCATGGGTGTTGTTGGACCATTTTGCGCTGTTTTCGCATGGAAAATAGCTAAAAAATTTGGCGCTGGATATGGAGTAGCAATATTCCTAGCCGCATTTGTAGGTGACTGGATGACTTATGTAACTGCCGCAACAGAACTTGGAATGGCGTTCCCCGTACCCACATTTGCGGCAGCTTGGGTTAAAATGATGATCATATACTCCTACACTCAAATACCAATTTCAATAGCAGAAAGTTTCCTAACAGTTATAATATTTGATTACATCATGAGGTCACGACCTGACCTATTAGTAACTTTAAAAGTTATAAAAGCAGAAGATGCATCAAGATATGATGATGAAGAATCAGATGAACCTCCAAAAAAAGTACCGGAGGCGAATTAAAATGGGTTTATGGAATAAGAGAAATATACTTTTTGTAGTGATTATTTGTGGATTAGTAGCATACCCTCTACTCTTCAATCCCAGCTCTGTTTCCGGATTAGGGTCAGATGATGCTGGACCAGCTTACATGTTAGCACATGGTTATCATCCTTGGGTCACGTATCTATGGACACCACCAAACAGTGATATAGAAAGTGGTTTATTCGCTATGCAAGCTTGTATTGGTGGAGCGATTCTAGGATATTTCTGTGGAATATTCCATGTACAAGGTAGAATAAGAAGACAAGAAATAAAAAAACATAAGAAAGTTGAGGAATGGACAGAGGAAAATATATAAAAAAAATGAATTTAGATTAAAAAGAATTTAAAATTTCTTTTTTAATTCATTTTTTCTAAATTTTTTATTTAGAATATTATGAATGTACTTAAGTGGTGTAATTTGAAAAATGTTTGAAGATTTTCTGGATCGTTATGCGCAATCTAATGCTATTAGAAATGTGAATACTTATTATAAAGTGTTATTTGGAATTATAACTATGATAGTGAGTCTGGTTTCAACGTCACCAGTCATACCCTTAACTATATTTATATTAGTTTCTTTTATTATTTTATTTAGAGCTAAAATTCCAGCTAAATTCTATTTAAAATTCGTTACAGTACCTTTGACTTTTGCTTCAATTACATTTATTTTCATGGCTTTTTGGTTTGGAACTGGTTCCTACATTTATACTCTAGGTGTATTTAACTTAGGGGTGACTGTGAGTGGTTTTAACCTTGGTTTTCTAGTTTTTGCTAGGATGATGGGTGGTTTTGCATGTTTGGCATTCTTAGGTCTTACTACTCCTCTTCCAGAAATTTTTTCAGTATTGGAAGATTTTAAGTTCCCTGAAGAACTTTTAGAAATTACCATGCTAATGTATCGTTATGTGTTTATATCTATTGATGAAGCTCTTAGGATGTATCAAGCTCAGCAAACACGTCTTGGTTACTCTGCCGGTTTGAAGAAGTATTATCAATCTATGGGAATGTTAATAGCTAATATTTTTATTAGAACTTGGACTATAGGTGAGAAATCATATGTTTCAATGCAATCAAGATGTTATAATGGCAAATTAAATACTATGGATGATCATGATAGTATTAAAGGTATACCCGTCAGAAATTTAGTTGTACTTTTATTATTTGAGTTTGTGCTTTCCGTTGGAGTTTATCTCACTGGAAGTTTTAGGGTCTTGTAAAATTAAATAAAAGATTGTAAATTAATAAATTATTATTAAAAATACTCATCTTACTAGTAAAAAAATAAAATTGGGTAAGATTATTTATGAATATTATTGAAACAAAGAACATTAGTTATCATTATCCTGACGGCACCCCAGCTTTGCATAATGTTAATTTTAAAGTTGAGGAAGGTTCAAAAGTAGCTCTATTAGGAGCAAATGGGGCAGGTAAATCTACTCTTTTCCTCCATTTTAATGGGATTATAAAACCAAGTAAAGGAACCATATTTGTTGATGGAGATGAAGTGAAATATGATAAAAAAACCCTCCTTAAAATTAGACAAAAATTAGGTATCGTATTCCAGAATCCTGATGATCAATTAATTGCACCCACTGTAAAGGAGGATGTGGCTTATGGTCCTTTGAATATAGGATTACCTAATAATGAAATTAATGAAAGAGTTAAAGAATCTTTAAAAAGCGTGGGATTGGAGGGAGTTGAAAGAAAAGCACCCCATCAATTAAGTGGTGGTGAGAAGAAGAAAGTAGCTATCGCGGGTATATTGGCTATGCAGCCTAAAATTATGGTGTTAGATGAACCCACTGCCGGATTGGATCCTAAAGGGGCATCCCAGATAATGAAGTTACTTTATGAACTTAATCAGAAAGGAATTACTATTGTGATATCAACTCATGACGTTGATATGGTTCCATTATATGCTTCGAAAGTTTATATAATGAGTAAAGGTACGATTATAAAAGAAGGTAGTCCTCAAGAAATATTTAAAGATGCTACCACCATACGTGATGCTAATTTAAGACTTCCACGCATAGCTCATCTCATGGAGATACTAAATAAGAAGAATGGATTATCCTCATGTAAACCACCATATCCTCTCACCATTGGTGAAGCTAGGAGAAGAGTTCTTGAACAGAATTTAATTTAAAATACATTTAATGAGAATCAGTAGAGAAAATAATTCCCAATACTATTTTTTTTTAATTTATATTTATTCATTAACTTGTCATATCCAATTCTCTTTTGTAACATGTAATTTAGAGCTATTGTCTTAACATTTTGATATTCAGCTTAAGTCTTGCAAATATCTATTCTTCCATCATTTACTGTTTTTCTTAAATATGAACAATTTAATAGAGATATTTTAAGTATCAGAACTGTAAAATAAATCCATTGATTAACTGGAGTCATCATTTATATAAAACTATTTATCTAGTTATGGTCTAGTTGGGATTATACCATCAAATCTGCTAATATAACAACTATCATCAAAAATTTAGGTACGAATCAACTAATTTAAGAGGAATATAAAAAATTATAATTCAAGATTATTAGTTTATACAAGATAATAAAATGAAATCATTAAACATTTGAATTTATAATATAGAATTAATAATGAAATTTATAGGTGGATCATGAATATTATTGAAACTAAAAACATCAGTTATCATTATCCTGACGGCACTCAAGCTTTAGATAAAGTTAATTTCCAAGTAGAGGAAGGTAAAATTGTTGCCTTATTAGGTCCCAATGGTGCAGGTAAATCAACTCTTTTCCTACATTTCAATGGGATTTTAAAACCCAGTAGTGGATGCATATTCATAGATGGAACTGAGATTAAATATGATAAAAAGAATCTCATTAGTATTAGACAAAAAATTGGTATAGTATTCCAGAATCCGGATGATCAATTATTTGCACCCACTGTAATGGAGGATGTAGCCTTCGGACCGATGAATATTGGTTTACCCCTTGAAGAAGTTGAGTTAAGAGTTAAAGAAGCTTTAAAAAAGGTGAGTATGGAGGGAGTTGAAAAAAAACCACCTCATCATTTAAGTGGTGGTGAGAAGAAGAAAGTAGCCATTGCAGGTATACTCGCTATGCAACCGAAGATCATGGTGTTAGATGAACCCACATCTGGTTTGGATCCTAAAGGAGCATCCCAAATAATGGGTTTACTCTATGAACTCAACCGGGAAGGGATGACTATTATAATCTCTACTCATGACGTTGACATGGTACCCTTATACGCTTCCAATATGTATATTATAAGTAAAGGTAAAATCATAAAAGAAGGAAGTCCTCAAGAAGTATTTAAAGATGTTAAAACTATACGTGAAGCTAATTTAAGACTTCCTCGTATCGCTCATCTCATGGAGATCCTTGAGAAGAAGGATGAATTACCCTTTAGTAAACCCTACCCACTCACTATAGGTGAAGCAAGAAAAAAAATTAAAGAAGAATTTAAATAAAAAAAAGGTTAAATCAATATTTTTTTATAAAAAGGAATTGAATCATCATGAAAAAATCTGTAGTTTCTATTGGAGAATGTCCTTCTTATAATCTTGAATATGTAGAGAAAGCAGTTCAATCCGTTGTAAATGATTTGGGTGGAGTATCTGCTTTTATAAAATCTGGGGATACTGTTTTAATTAAACCGAATATGCTGCAAGCTAAACCACCAGAGGAAGGTATAACCACTCATCCCCAGGTTCTAGAAGCAGTTATAAATATTGTTCAGGATGCTGGGGGTGTAGCTTTGGTTGGTGATAGTCACGGGGGAGCGGCTGAAGGTTTAAAACGTTACTGGGATGTCACTGGTTATAGTGAAGTTTGTAATCGTTTGGATGTGGAGCTTGTTAACTTTGAGAAATCCGGTGTATATATTAAGGAGCGTAATGGTCGGAAATATTATATAGCTAAACCCGTTTTGGATTGTGATTGTTTAATTAATTTACCTAAACTTAAAACGCATAGCCTCACCGTATTCACGTGTGCAATTAAGAATATGTATGGATCAATTCCGGGTCAAAGGAAAACGGAATATCATAAATTAGCACCTAAACCCATGAATTTTGCTGAACTCGTAGTGGATATATTTGCTTTAACTAAACCTCAATTGAATATTGTGGATGGAATAGTAGCTATGCAGGGAATGGGACCAGCCGCGGGTAAACCCTTTGATTTAGGTTTAATACTAGCATCAACGGATGGATTAGCACTGGATAGTTATATATGTCACATGTTAGGTAAAAATCCTTTAAAAGTACCAGTTAATAAAATAGCTTATGATCAAGGTTTAGGAGAAGTTAATATAGATGATATAGATAATTTATTTGATATGCCTGTTATTAAAGATTTTAAATGGCCACCTAACATTGCAGGTACCATGAATAGGATTCCAGAACCCATTATGAGGGGTTTATTAAACCTCATGTGGACAAGACCAGTAATTAAAGAAGGAGACTGCATTAAATGTGGTAAATGCATTGAAAGTTGCCCAGTTAACGCTATCACCGATAATGTAGTTATCCCTGATATTGATTACAGTGAATGCATTAATTGCTTATGTTGTATGGAAATGTGTCCAGAGAAAGCAGTATATTTAGAGCAAAGCTTTTTAGAGAAAGTTATCAGCAGATTCGCATAAAAATTTTTTAATTCATTATTATTTCATCTTCTTTATTTTTAAAATTAATTTTAAATTCAGTTTTATAATCCTGATTAAATGTTATATTACCATTTAATTGACTTATCAATGAATTAACTAGCATTAATCCTAAAGTTTCAGGTGTTTCATCGAAATTGAAGTTTTCAGGTATCCCCACTCCATTATCACTAACCATTAATTCATACATGTCTCCCTTATCTTTTAACCCTACAAATACGGTTCCTTTATTATCATCGGGGAATGCATATTTTAAACTATTTGAGACTAATTCATTTATTATAATGCCACAGGGTATTCCCATTTCAATATTCATAAATATATCATCCAATTCTAATATGGGCATTATTTGAGATTTCTTAGTTGAATATGAATCAAATAATGTTAAAACTAATTTTTTAATATTCCGACATGTTAATATGGGATAGATCCTTCGACATGTAAAGTTTCTCATGAACCATGGCCATGGATCTTATCCTGTTTTGACTATCATGTAATAAATCTATCATCTCTTCATCATCTAAATGCATCGCTTGAAGACTTAATAAACTAGAGATTATCTGCATATTATTCTTCACTCGATGATGAACTTCTTGGAGTAGAATTTCTTTTTCTTGAACAGTCTTTTTGAGTTGATCCTCTGTTTTATTATGATCAATTATTTCAAGTTCCAATTTTTTGATAACATTCTCTAATTGAATAGTTCTATTTTCAACCATCTCTTCCAAGTGTAACTGATAATTTTTGAGTTTTTCTTCAGTATTTTTTCTTTCAATACTATATTGAATTGAATGCGTCATAAAATCATTGCTTTGACCTTTAATTAAATAATCCTGGGCACCATTTTGAGTAGCATGGATTGCATTCTCTTCATTTTCCAATCCAGTTAATATTATGATGGGAATTTTCTTCTCATGTTCATATAATTTAAGGAAGGATTCAATACCTTGACTATCAGGAAGTCCTAGATCTAATAATATAACATTAAAATCATTATTACTTAATTGTATAATTCCATCATTAAGAGTTTTACAATTTATTATCTGAAAATTATTATTTTTAGTTTCATTCAACATATCTCGGATTAGATTAATATCTGCAGTATTGTCTTCAATTAAAAGGACTTTAATTATCTTATCAGACATTTTTATCTAACCTCAAATCAGAATATGCATTTAAAGCAGAAAGTACTAGTGGTAATCTAATTAAATTTACAATAATAAATTATACCTTTATACCTATTTAAGTATTATTATATTAATTTAATAATATCAAATCTCTTGATTTTATTATTAAAAAAAAATTAACGATATTACATAATTCATTGAATTAATATAAAAAAAGTTTTTTAAAAAAAAAGGAGAAAAAAATAGAGTTAAAAAATAAATTTTTTAATTACTACTATTATCCAATATTTTATTCAAATCATTTTTAATATTTTTATTCTGGAATAAAATATTCAAATCATTCTGTACAGTTGGATTCTGCAGTACTTGATCTATTTGACTTTGAACACCAGGATTCTGTAACCACTGTTGAATCTGATTTTGAACACTGGAATTCTGGAATAAATTAGTTATTTGACCAGGATTCTGAGTCACCTGTTGATATATATTATTTAAATCCTGATATAATTGTGGATCATTATTTTGAACCACTTGAGTGCCGCTAGTTGAGTTTGGGTCGGCTGCATAGATCGGTGCGGTTGAGCCAAGTAACACTGCGAAAATGCATAGTATAGCTATTTTCTTCATTGAAATCATCCCTCATTTTTTTTTATAAAATATTTTTTTTTTAGATATATTTTTTTTTAGTTATTTTCTATTTATTTAATAATTTACCATAATTAAATTTAAGTTTATCATTCATAGTATAAAATATTTTCACCAAATTTACACCCAAATAGTACCTCTAAATACATTATAAAGTAATAAATTAAGAGTTATAATAAAAAATTTAAATTCAAAATTAATTAAATAAAGATTATTTTTAGAATATTATTTCATCAGACATTAACTCCTCAGCAGTTAATCCATTTTTAACACTATTTAATATTATATCCGCATGTTCAGATTCATATGCAGTTTTCCAAACTGATAAATACTTCTCCTTACCATTATCATCAACAATAATATAAGATGATTTCTTACCTGAAACCTCTAATATATTTACATTAACTAGATTTTTGAATTGATATAAAGTAATATCAATTCTATGATATGTTCCTTCCCCTTTATAACGGGTATGTAATGTATAACTTTCCTCATCATAACTATATTTACACTCTTTAAGTTCTAATAATGATTTAAAGAATACTTGTGCATATAAATCTGGATTAACTATAGCTTCATCCATTAATTTCTTATACTCACTCTCAGCCCAATCCTCTAATTCACACATATACTTACTAAGATTTGGATAATAACTAATTCCTCTTACACCAATAATGGGATTATAATAAATACCAATATTATTTTTTATAAGATCATCCTTAATGTCCTTGAAACTATTATATAAATAATCATTTTCAATTAATTCATTATTAATCTCCTTAGCTTCAATTATCCTAATATGATCAGTATTAAAGGATTTAATCAACTCAGCAGCTGCTTCAATATTCAATTTCACTTCATTAATATTCATTATTATATTCAACCCATTTTATTACTAAATTTTTTTACATTATAAATATTTTTTTAAATCCGTAAAATAAAAAAAAGTGATAGTTTTGTTAAATAAAAATCTATTCACTTTATTTACTAAATATATAAAAACTAATAAATTTAAATTTTTTCAGTTCCTGCTTTAAAAATTTATATTACAATTAAATGGATCTGAAAAAAATAAACTGTTAAATGAATTAAATTTTATGAAATGAACAGTTCAAAACAGAATAAAAGATATGAATTAACTTCTTAAGAATGGTGAAAAAAAAGAATATTTAAATCTACATATGAGTAATAGTCCAAAATACAGGGATTAAACTATAAAATAATTATGTAGATTTAGAAAAATAAGTTTTTAAAATTTAATATTTTACAATTATATAAATTTTGTACAAAAAAAGAAAAGATAGGGAAGGTAATTTAAAATTTAGTTACTTAAATTTTTTTTTATGATCCTTCCTCAACTACAAATGGTCCGTAACCTAATTCACCGTAATGTTGGGAGTTATATTTTGCATAATCCCATACTACCCATCCATTACCAATATTAATCTCAGTCCATCTATGGAGATAGTAGAGACCACTAGGATTGGATGCTTCCATTATTCTGGATTCTATTCCCTTAGCTGTTAAATGTTCATACAACCAAGAACTATCCGCCCAACAATCACCATAACCACACTGGGTCATGACAGATGCACTGGACTGTCCCTGCACATCAGCGTATTTAGCTTCTGCAGTTCCAATAGCATTTAATATAGATTGTACATTAGAAGTTGTAGTATTTGTAGTAGTTGTAGTGCTAACTGTAGTGTTCCATGGTTTAACTGAAACAAAGTTAGGTAATCTATTGTTAATATTTTGGAAATTCAATATTTTACTGAATGTATATATGGTGTTTTGAAAGTTAATTTTACCGAGTGTAGTGTTAAGAATTCCAGGTGCTGTACCAGCTGACTTAATGCTCTGAGCTAAAGTGAGGTACTCTGATTTTTGGATATCTCCACTTTTAACTGTTTCTGGTGGGTCAGCAGGAGTAGTCACTGTTTTAATAGTTACTGTAATATTTAATCCCTTGTTAATGTTCAATAAGTTGGTAGTCATTAATTGAAGGAATTGTGGCATTGTAACTTCAACATTGCCAATTGTAACATAGTTAGGTAATCTGTTATTAGTTTGAACAAATTTGGTTACATTACCTGCTGCAGTGTTAATCTGCTTACTAGTGAAACTTACACTAGCAGGTGATCCAGCTGCTTTAGTAGTGTTTGCTACTGTTTTAGTCTGGTCTGTTACATTAGTTAAATTATGATTAATTGTGGGATTTGTTCCATTAGAAGTCCCATTTGTAATATTATTAGTGGCAAAGGCTGTGCCTGCGCCAAAAGGCAATATTATAGCACTTAACAATAATACCGCCATAAATGATTCTCTCTTAATTTTACCGCCTCCATGTCCAAGAGATTCCCTAAAGATTCAATAGGGAACCATTTCTGGACTTAAGCAACTATCAGATAATAATCACTTATAAAGGTTGCGATTTTAAACTCGAAAAAAGGACGTTTCAGAGTTCTTTTTAAGAATAGGAGTCTTTTTAAAAGAGATTTAAAATACATACAATCAATATATTATATTGATTCATTCTTTAACCAATTAAACCCCTATAAACTCTTTTTTTACTTAATAATTACCATTTAACGGTGTTAGTCACGCGACATCAATCCTTAAATACCCCATCATACACTTATTCAAGTCATTTAATTTAAAAAAAACATTAAATAGCTTAATTTTAAATTTAAAGATACTTAAAAAAATATTTTAATATTTAACTGATTATAATGGATAAAACTAATTTTCAGTTTCATATATTAAATTCTCAGGAGTTTAAATCGATTTTTTTAAATCTTAAATATTTCAAACATCCAAATAGAGAAGCAGAATCAATAATACAAAGATGTTGAAAAAATTTCTCAAAAGAATAAAAAAAGCTATTAATGGAATTAAAATAGTATTCATTCTATTAAACTAAAGGGAAATTAAAAGATTTTACATTAAAAAAGTATTAAATAAATCCATTTTTTTTTAAATTAATTTCATTTCCATTTAGTAAGTATTTCTTCTCTGCGGAATGTGATTGTACTAATATAAAATAGGAAAATATCAACTACTAGCATTATAGCGGAAATAACCAACATACTATTAATGCCCAGTGAAATATATCCAATCTCACCTAAAATGTAGATACCGAAAAAAGGGATGATTATCAATTGTCCTAACTGTTGAGCCGCCCGTACATCATTAACTCTTGAAGATAAAATTACACCTAATTCCACTGAAAGTATACTGGCAAGTGGAGCAACAAGTACTATAATAATAGCAATGTTCCAGTTAGGATAATAGAAGTAACCTAACGTATTATAAGTCATTTTATCTATAAGCACCATAAATATTCCTAAACCAATATAGATTGAGAGGATGGGTGGAAGGAATGCAGCGAAAGATTTTCCTAATAAAATTTCCTTATCCGTTGTGGGTGTGGCAAGAAGAGGTTCAATACTCTTCTCAATTTTTTCACCAATTAAACTATACGAAGCTATCACTGTTGTAAGGGATGCTGCTAATATTACAAAGAAGAAACTAAACGAGTTTAATAGTGATGCGAATTCTGCAATTGTAACACCACTACCTTTCATTCCCGCGGAGCCGATTATAAATGGGAGGAAAATTGACATTAGGAGTGGTATAAGGATTACTGAATATATAACGCTTTTCTTCTTCCTGAATACACTGAAGTCCTTTGATGCAATAACCCATGATTTCCAGAGTTTCATTTTACTGTTTCACCTCACAAATTTCAGATAAGCATCTTCCAATGTTGGACTAAGTTCAGTAACATATTGAACTTGACCACCAGCCCGGACTATTGCAGCTACAATAATTGGATTCTCCTTTTTAGGATTCACCACATCAATCGTTAATTTATTATTATCATATATTATTTTTTTAAGCGATAATTTATTCAATTCATCTAAAATCATATCATTAACTTTTTCTAACTGAATTACAGTCTTATTACCCCAAACTGACCCTTCAAGCTCTTCAGGTGTGCCGGTGGCCATTAATTTAGTGTTTAATATTCCAATTTTATCACAAATTTTCTGTGCTTCATCAAGATTATGAGTATTTAAAAAAATAGTTTTTTTCTCCTTTTTTAACTCCATGATGAAATCCCGGACCATTTTCGAAGATTCCGGATCAAGATTCACCGTCGGCTCATCTAAAAATAATATTTCAGGTTCATGAATAAGAGCACGAGCAATAGCAATCTTCTGCTTCATACCCTTACTAAATGCACCCGCTGCAACATCCCGTTTCTCCCAAAGTCCTAACATTCTAAGGAAATGCTCAATATTCTCTTCCCGTTGTATTTTATTACATTCATATAATTTCCCATAAAAATCTAAATTTTTATAAGCACTTAATTCCTCATAAAGACCCACATTATCCGGAACCAAACCTATAAGCTTCCTAATCTTCAAAGAATCATCAGTATTATTAATATCATAACCGGCAATCCTAGCATCACCACTAGTCTTCGATATAAGACAGCTAAGCATCCTAACCGTAGTAGTCTTCCCTGCACCATTCGGCCCTAGGAAACCGAAAACCTCCCCCTCATTCACATGGAATGTAACTTCATCAACTGCAGTTACATCACCAAACTTCTTAGATAGATTTTCAACATCAATCATTATTTCATCAACTCTCAACCAAAAAAATCTGCACTGAATATTTTTTATAAATTATTTTTTCAACTATTTACTCTTCAGTTATTTTACCATCAAGCACGTCTAATATTCGATCAGCCATATGGGCCACGTATGGTTCATGAGTAACTAAAATTAAAGTCACATTTTCTTTAACATGTAAATCTTTGAGAAGTTTAAGTATATTATCACCAGTTTTAGAGTCCAATGCTCCGGTTGGTTCATCAGCTAAGATAATTGATGGATGATTAACTAATGCTCGGGCGATGGCGACTCTCTGTCTTTCACCACCAGAAAGTTTAGTTGGGTCTTGTTTAATTATATCATTTAAATTAGTGAAATTCATTAACTCTAAAAGCTCTAATGCTCTCTCCCTCATCTCCTTACTGGATAAATTAGTTTCATACATTGGGATTTCCACGTTCTCCACTACACTAAGGTTAGGTATCAGATTATGCATCTGGAATACAAAACCTATTTCTTTGCTTCGGAATTTATTTAAATCCTTAGCAGTCATAAGATCAATGCCCGACACCATGATAGAGCCTTCATCTGCTTTATCAAGTGCACCAATCATGTTAAGGAGAGTGGATTTACCTGAACCGGATGGTCCCATGATGGATATGAATTCTCCCTTTTTAATTTCCAAGTTTATACCATTTAAGGCTTTAATTTTTCCTTTATCATAACTTTTCTTTAAATCATGAATTTCAATAATATTTTCCTGTTCATTCATAACGTAAACGTCTCCGTTGGGGGGATGGTTCCTAAATGGATTTTTCAGCATCAAAGTTAAAAAAGACATGAAATATTTTGCCCTTAATTAAATTTTTAATAGAATTTACATAAAAAAATAGTTTATATTAAAAATTTATTTCTTTTAGTAAAATATTGTACTATTTTTCTCCCTTTTTTCATTTTTTTTCCAATCTAATTAATTTGCAAATTTCAAATAAAATATATAATTATTTATAGTGTATACTTTGTCAACGCTTTTATTTAACAATTATGCCTAAATTATACACAAATTCAGCCAGAATTATCATTTAAAATCCAGCTTTCTATCTTAATTTTAATCAATACTAACATTTTCTAAAATTCGACTAAAAAAAATATCAAATTTTACTATATAAATCTAGTTTATTACTTAAAAAAAATTTAAATAAATAATCATCTAAAAAAAAGGATTTACATTAAATTTCTATCCTTATACCTAAACTTATTTTTTTTCTTTTTACGACATTAAAAAAAAAATAATTTCTATTAATTTATAGATATGCCCCAGCATCGATGCTTCCAGTTCGAATCAAAGTTTTAGTTAATCGATTGAATTTTATTTATTATTAATAATTATTTATAGATTCAAATTTATATATATTAGATATGAATTCAGGGGATTCTGGAAATAATAAAATTGATTTTGCAAGAGTGGAAGAGATAACTAAAATACTTGCTAAATATGAATTTATAGACGTAGTTAAAAAAACAGGTCTTAAAAATACATTTAATCGGGTTTTTCGTTCAAAAAAACTAGAAGAAGAGTTAAATGCCACAAATCCGGAACGAATTCTACTAGTTTTTGAAGAGTTAGGAACAACATTCATTAAATTTGGACAAATATTAAGTACTCGACCAGATATTGTAGGTCCAGAAATAACTAATGAACTTATGAAGTTACAAGATCAAGTACCTACTGTTTCATCAGAATTAATAATAGAAGAATTAGAATCAGAGTTAGGAAGTCCCGTTAATGAATTATTTCTAGAATTTGATGAAGTAGCATTTGCATCTGCATCAATTTCACAAGTACATAAAGCCAAACTACATGATGGAACTATTGTAGCTGTTAAAATTCAAAGGCCTAACATTATAGGACGGATTAATAAAGATATTACAATAATGCGTTACTTAGGAGGATTCTTAGAGAGAAGAATATCTAATTTAAAATATTACAATGTATCTGCAATTATAGATGAATTTGAAAGAGCTATAATAAAAGAATTAGATTATGCACTTGAAGCAAGAAGCATTGATAAATTCAGAACACTTTTTCAAGATAATAATCACATATGCGCCCCTAATACATATAAAGAGTACTGCACAACTAAAGTACTCACTATGGATTATATAGATGGAATAAAAATCAACGAACTCCCGGAATCAGGTCTTGAATATGATGGGAAAAAACTTGCTAAATTAGGGGCAGAATGTTACTTCAGACAAATATTTGAATATAACTTTTTTCATGCAGACCCTCACCATGGAAATTTTTTAGTAAAAGAGGGTAATATAATGTGCTTCATAGATTTTGGGATGATGGGTCACTTAGATAATGATTTTGTAGATGATTTAACAGAATTATTTGTTTATATGACTAAAATGGATGTTAACGCGATAGTTAACCAGTTAGTGTATATGAATATTATTTCATATGATACAGATATTCGAGCATTAAAATATGATATAATAGATATATTAGATGAATACGTTGGCGCAGAAATCAAAAATTTAGGTGGAGTAATAAATGAATTCAGTACACCTGATCTAATGCAGAAATATAATATTAAATTACCCCGAGATTTCATCTTACTAGGGAAAGTTTTAACGATGCTAGAAAGTCTCGGAAGAAATATGGACCCTAATTTCAACGCCTTTGAAGTAACTGAACCATTAATTAAAAAATTATTAAAAAAACGTTTAAATCCATTAAATATTCTAGATTATCAAACAGAATACCTCTTTGATTTGCAGCATTTGATTAAAGATCTACCCCAAGCAGCTAATGAAATGCTCCTTAAAGCTAAAAGAGGAGAGATCGGTGTTGAATTAGAATTAAAAGAATTAGATAATTTCACTGATAAATTAGAGATGAATATTAATAGACTCTCCATAGCATTACTAATTTCATCCTTAATAATCGGTTCATCCTTAATATTACAATCCGGTAGAGGTATTCCCATACCCACATTAGGTTTCTCCACCACAGGAACGATTATTTTCCTATTTGCAGTACTATTTGCCATGATTTATGTAATCAATATTTTAAGGAAACATTAATTTTTTTTTATACATAAATTTGTGATAGATATTATGATAATTTAAGAAAAATTTTATAATCTACTTATAAAGGCAGGGATAAAGAATGAAAAGAAGAGATCATGTTTTAGAAATGAAAGATTTTATTACAAAGATGATGGATGATACTGCAGAAGTATTAGATTCAACAAGGAAAGATATTACCACGAAAATAGTTGATTACACATTTGTACCAGGTAAAGATATTATAGAAACAGATGACGACATTATAGTACACATAGCCTTACCAGGTATTAAAAAAGAAGATTTAAAACTAAATGTATCCGAAAAAATAGTTGAAGTAAGAGCTAAATTCGATATAGAAGCGGATATAAGTGGAACTTATGTCACATTAACTGACAGACAAACAGGAATAGTCAAAAGAGACGTAATTCTCCCAAAGAAAGTTATACCTGATAAAGCTTCAGCTAAACTTGAAAACGGTATATTAAGAGTTAAAATACCTAAATTAGAGAAAACTGAACTGCATACAGTAAAAATAGAATAAATATTAAAAATATTTATTTTTTTTAATTTTCAGTAGTTGAAATTAAAAAAATAAACTCAACTAATTTAATAATAGTCTTATCAAATTCTTTATTTTTATTTTTCTAAATTTACAAGAATCTCAATTAATATTTGAATACTATTTTTTTGATTTTAAGTTAAATTAAAAAACTGCCCATATCAAAGGGGGTTTTTTTCTATTATATAATGATAAATTACTTAAGGTCTAAATAACATAATATGAGATAGAATAAGCTTAATTAAGCTGTATTCTATTAATAGAATAAAATTAAAATTTCTAGTATTAAAAATTGAGGTGAGAATAAAATGGGATTAGGAACCATTATTTGGTGGATAGTCGCTATTATAATAATTATAATCCTAGTTAGATTCCTTTTAGGAATAATATAAATAGAGAAAAGAAAATGAGAAGAATTGGCATCATATATCTGTTAATAAATATTATAATAACAGCATCTGCTGCCGATTATGAAAACATCCTAGATCATATAAATTTTCTCCGAAATATTTTCAATATAATTCAAATTTTGATTCAGAAGGTGAGTACTATATCAGTAAGTATAGCGGATGTTGAACACGCTATTAATAGGTGCATCTTTCCGGCCAGTAAAGACGAATTAGTTGAAAAAACAGAAGAAATAATGCAAATTCAAATATTATACAAATAATAAAAGATCTTCCCAAAGAAATATTCATTTCACCAACAGATCTCAGTAAAGCATTCGGACAAGAAAAAAAGATGTAAAACAATAGTAAAATCGTAAAAAACACTATTAAAATTTAATTTTATTTTTTTTCAAAAAAAATTTAATTTTTGTTCATTTAATGTTATTACTAAATAAATAGGAGGAATAAATAAAATGGTAGAATTAAAACTTAATATTAAAGAAAAAGCAGGAGAAACTAAAGGTAAAGCTAAAGAAGCAGAAGGAGCTATAAAAGGTAAAGCTAAAGAAACAGAAGGAGCTATAAAAGGTAAATTAAACGAATTAAATAAGAAATAAATAAATAATCCAAGAAACATAAACTAATACTGTATGTTGAAGAGATTTTTTAAATTAAATTTTGGAGTGTAAATAACATGGCTATTGTTGAATCAAAAGAAGAAATGAAAAAAAATATGGATAATAAAGGTAAAGTTGATGAAATAAAAGAAGGAGCCGCTGAAAAAAAAGAAGATATCCAAAAGAAAGCTGACGAAGTTAAAAAAGGAATCAAAGATAAAAAGGAAGATATAACTGAGAATATAGAACAAGTTAAAGAAGGAGCTTCTAAAACAAAAGAAGAAGTTAAAAAGAAAGCCGGCGAAGTAAAAGAAGAAGCAACTAAACAAAAAGAACAATTAGAAAAAGAAAGCGAAGAAGAAGGTAGAAATCCCGCTGAAAAAGTCTTATCTGATCTTATAAGTAATTTTCGTCAAAGAACAGGGGAAATTAACGAAGCTTATGGTGGAAGCGAATCTAAGACCAAAACTCCTGAAAAACCATTAATAGATGTTTTAGAAACTAATGAAGATATAATAATCATCGCTGATATATCTGGAGTTAAAAAAGAAGATATTGATATTGGTGTGTCAAAAACAAATATAACCATAACCACCAATTTCTCAGATGAAGTCCCTT
>JACWMK010000136.1 GCA_015661405.1 Methanobacterium sp. | reverse complement strand
CAATTTTCTTATACCAGTTAAATTGATGATCGGGAACCTGCAAACCTAAATAATATTTAGCATAATAAGGTTTTGAGTCTCTAGCTTTGGTTTTATCATTCCGGTTTTTTATTCTCTGGATCATCTTTGCGTCTAGCAAGGTAATCACCGAATTCCTCTAGGAGTTTTCGTTCGTCTTCCTCAACTTCTTCAACTGGTACAATTACTACTGGGGCTGGTTCATCCTTAGTGATATCATGTTTAACTCTAACGGCTTGTAAACCGAGTTTTTTAATATCTAAATTTGTTATATTTTTATCTTGATCTACTTGGATCCCGATTTTGGCTGCAGTATTGATTATATCATCGCAGTACTCTATTTCGGATATTTTTTTATCTACAGCATCTGTCTTTCGAATTTTACTTTGTTTTTTATTATATTCACGGACGGCTTCCATGGGGATGTTGTAATCATTTTTTTTATAATTGTTAATGGTTGTGTGACTGATACTCTCATCTTGACCTTTGAGCCAGTCACTGATGTATCGTGAGCTTTTTCCTTCTATAATCATGTCTTCTATTTCTTTCCGGTAGGGAGATTTTATTACAGCAGATTTTTTTGACATAAATGATCACATTTTATTGTAAAGGTTTACAAATTAAATTGTAAAGATTTGTAAAGGTTACAAATATTTCAAAATATAATTTACAAAATATTTCAAATTTATATCTTAAATTTGTTAATCAAGTATAGAAAGTAAGAATTTTACCATCCTAACTCTTTTTTAGCCTGTTGAAATAGTTCCTCAGGTGTTATTCCGATTAGTTTAGCATTTCTATCTAAATTTTCAGTTTTAATATCCATAGTTGTTTGTAATTCATTAACCGTCTGATTAAATAACCTAGTTTTTTCAGTATCTTCCTCATGCAAGATTTTTTCAATTCTCCTATCATTCAATTGTTTTAACAAAACACCCCTCTTGAATTCAAGTTTTTT
This sequence comes from Methanobacterium sp., assembly GCA_015661405.1. Lineage (GTDB taxonomy): Archaea > Methanobacteriota > Methanobacteria > Methanobacteriales > Methanobacteriaceae > Methanobacterium_A. Next base: position 1,889 of record JACWMK010000136.1, on the reverse strand, counting down.
AACTTCTTCATCAATTCCAGTAATCATAATTTGTATTTTTAATTCATCATAATCACTTATATTTAGAATAATATCCAATGCTTCTTCTGCAATATTGCTTAATTTGTATTCTCTTTTTTTAGCTAATTCAACTTTGTCAGCTGACACGTAAACGGTTGTTCTAACTTTATCAGTTTCGATTTCTTCCATAATTTTTTTTCCCCGAGCCCTATTTAATTAATGAGGTAAAATTTAATTAAATGAAGATAATTTTAGTGTTTTATGTTATGTACATAACATAATCCACAAAATTTCATATTGATTCTTCGATTTCCTTAATAGCTTCTCGATATAAAACTCGTGCTTTCCCATCGTTGACATGGCAATCCAATTTTATATTAGTAATGGCTTCTTTAACCATATTACCGGGTATTGGATAACCATAATCTTGATAATATTCTTTTACAATTTCCATTGATTTGTTTATAATATTTAGGTCATTATCTGAAGGTACTCCTCTTATGACTCCGGCAGTTTGAGGCGTTAGACCAACAGTCTTTAATGCTTCACTATAAATCCTGATGGCTTCCCATGCATCTTCAGGAGTTACAAATTCCCGCAAATGTACACGCGCATATGTAATAGCTATTCTTTGCAGTGCCTGTAAGTCTCGGGGAGTTATGAGTTTGGAATCATTATCCTCAGCTGCAGCTTTCCTGGTTTCCGCATAAAATTTAATTAACACTTCCTGAGCTTCCGGTAATAATCTTGGATGTATTTCTCTTTTAGCATAAGCTACATACTTCCTGATAATGCCACTATCTAGATTATCCTCTTCTCCCATTTCATCATTTAAAAGATTTTTCGCTAACTCTAAGTCCTTAGTATAATCTGCATTATCTTCCAGTGCATACACTAAATCAAATCGTTAGAATGTTGTATCCGGCACGATGATTTGTTCAATAATTGTTTTATCTCTACTGAAACGTCCATACTTGGGGTTGGCAGCTGCTAATACTGGTGTTCTAGCGTTCATGGTAATATTTAATCCAGCATTCGTTACGGTAACTGTCTGCTGCTCCATAGGTTCATTTAACGATAAAATATCACTTTTAATCATTTTATCCATCTCATCAATACAAATCAATCCTTGGTCAGCTAAAGGTATTGCTCCAGCTTCAACAGTCCATCTACCCGTTAATTCATCCTTAAAAGTAACCGCGAGTATCCCGGCTTTGCTTGATTTAGCACCGTTAACATAGAAACCCTTGGGTGAGTGTTCCGCCATACGAATTAAAATCTCAGATTTAGATACTCCGGGATCACCCACTATTAAAACATGAATATCTGACCGTTTCAATTTACCAGTCTTATTTTCATTATTTCCACTAAAAAGCTGCATAATCAACCCTTCTTTAACATAATTATAACCATAAATCCCCGGTAAAATAGAATTAGTAAGTTTCTTAAATATCCCCGGCTCTCGTGCCAAAGTTTCAATGTATTTAATATCCTCTTCAGTGAGTTTAATATCCTTATAGGTTTCGGTTATGGGATTTATCTGGTTTACTGGGATTATAAAGTTCCATTCATCAGTTTTATCCATTCGTATAGTTTCAAAAAAACCAGATATTTCAACAACCGTACCAGGTGTTATAGTTTCTTCATGGTTTACTAAATCTCCCTCTACCGTCGCGATAAATTCTCTGGTAGTACTACCTCTACGTAGTTCCAGCGGTTCTTCCAACTTCAAAAAAAGTGAATTAATATATTTGCTTTCACTGGAAATTAAATTAAATGATTTTCCACCGCATTGACAAAGCGCTGGTTCATTTATACGGTTAGTTAATTGTGTAACTTTATGACGCTGCAAACAACTAGTACACTCAAAAAGCGTGATAATTACACGT
>JACWMK010000135.1 GCA_015661405.1 Methanobacterium sp. | reverse complement strand
ACCTCATCCCATAATGCTGCTCCTTTCAAACTACGCTCAACAACTTCTTTGAGATGAGCCTTTTTATAGGCGCCATGAACCCGCATACCATAAGCCACATTCTCAAATATCGATTTAGGGAAGGGATTAGGTTTTTGGAAAACCATTCCTACTCTTTTACGGATTTCCACCGCATCCATTTTGGGATCGTAGATATCCTCACCATCCAATAGAATGGTTCCTTCTTTCCTAAAAGTAGATATAACATCATTCATCCGATTTAAAGTCCTTAGAAATACTGATTTACCAGTCCCTGATGGCCCTATGATAGATGTTACTTCATTTTTAGGTATATCAATATTTACACCCTTCAAAACATTGTTATTATCAAAATATGTTTTTAAATCTTTTACTTGCATTATATATTCCATTTTTATCTACCCATCATCTTTTTAGTGTATCTTTCCACCAAATAATTAGTTGAAAAAGTAATAACTAGAATTAAAATTACTAAAACAGCTGCAGTACCGTATGCGTTTGGTAGTGATATGCCTTCTGTTGCTAGTGTGTATAAATGCAATGGAAGAGGATCACCCCCATCAAATAAAGAAACTGGAACAGTCGTAGTAGCACCTACAGTGTATAAAATCGCTGCTGTTTCTTCAATAGCCCTGGCCATTCCTAAAATTATTCCAGTAGTAATCCCTCCAATTGCAGCTGGAATTACTACTCTAATTACAGTTTGCCACTTAGAGGATCCCAATGCCATACTGCCCTCTTTATAGGATTGAGGAACAGTTTCAATTGCGACTTCAGACGTCCTTAATATGGTGGGTATAGCCATAAGAGCCAAAGTGAGACCGCCGGCTAAAATACAAAATCCCATTTGTAAATATACTACGAAGAAAGCTAATCCAAATAATCCAAACACGATAGAAGGAACTGAAGCCAATGTTTCAGTTGCGAATCTTATTGATTTTACAAATGTGTTCTCTCCAGAATATTCGGCTAGGTAGACTGCTGCCAATATACCTAGAGGTGCTGCTACTGCCAAGGCAACTATAGTGATATAAAATGTTGAGACTATACTTGGCCAAATACCACCAGCTGCGCCATTATCAATCGGATCTGTGAATAAAAATGTTAAATTAACTTGAGGTAATCCAGCATACAATAAATATCCTATTACCAGTATTAATATGGCAATAGCAAGGATTCCAACCCCCCAAAAAACAATGTTCATAATTCGATCTGCATGTTTTGGAAGTATAATCCTATTCATGGTAAATCACCTTATAAAACTTTTTTTTCAATCTCAGGATTGTATTCATAGATATCCTCCCCCAATAGTGATTCTCTGTTTATAATTAACCCAATTAACAATTATAAGAAGGATGACAATAATAACCAATAAAACTATTCCTGTTGCAAATAGTGCATTATAATGGAGTCCTGAAGCTTCCCCCATTTCAAGCGCGATATTAGCTGTGAGTGTTCTTACAGGTGAAAGAATTGAAGTAGGTATTAATGGAACATTTCCAGCAACCATAAGCACTGCCATAGTTTCACCTATAGCTCTACCCATGCCCAAAATAACACCAGTTATTACACCGGGTATCGCTGCAGGGAAAATTACATTTTTAATTGTTTGCCATCTTGTTGCTCCCAACCCTAGTGATGCTTCTTTATATTCCACTGGAATAGATCTCAAAGCATCCTCAGATATACTTAATATGGTGGGAAGAACCATGACAGTCAAAATTAACGATGCCGCTAGAATACTAAAACCACTGCCTCCGAAATGTGTTCTCATGAATGGTACAAGGACAATTAAACCAAAAAATCCGTAAATTACCGATGGAACACCTGCTAATGTTTGAATAGTTGGTCTTAAAATTCTTCTCATTGTTCTTGGTGCCACTTCAGCAAGGAACATGGCTCCTAAAATAGATAAAGGCACAGCGAATAATAATGAAACAGCCACTACGGTTAATGTACCTATAATCAAAGGAAAGATCCCATATAGTCCATATTCTGGATTCCAAATTAGACCAAAAACGAAGTTTATAAGTCCAATAGTGTATATTGCCGTGTAACCTTGGCCAACTACGAATCCTATAATAGCGAGTATTATAACAACGGATGAAACCGCTGCTATTAATAATATTTTTTCTACAAAAAATTCTTCCCAATTCCTTGCCATGATAGCTACCTCTCAATTAATTATTTAAATAAATTTGAATTACTATAGTTATCCTATTAATATTTTCTTCTTGATTTAAATTCTCTAGAGTCTGAATAACATAGGATAATCCCTGGTAATGTATAAAATGAGTGTACAATGGGAGAACTGTTTCTATTTTCAGAGTTAAAAAGGTTTTAGTGCCTCTTCGTTCTATATTATTAAATTTCCAGTTCCAACTATTAAATGATCCCCCATACTCATTTATAATCGTGTGTTTTATTGATATTATATTATTTTAATTTTTATAATTCGAATTAGAAGCAAATCTAATGTCTTGATATATATCGAGGAAAAAAATAAAGTTTATTAAGAACTCATCGAGTTTGTTTAAGCTATTTATATACATGAATATAAAATTTTTTTATCTTTTTTACCTAAAAAAAATGGGAAATAGTGGTTTTTCAACCACTAATCTAGAGTATTCATTTCAAAGATATTTTATTTTTGAACTAGTTTAGGAAGTAGGTGCTACAGGCACTGCTCCACTTTGCTGAACTATTTTCTGTCCTTCAGGACTTAAAATCCAGTTAATGAATGCTTGTGTTTGACCTGTTGCATTTCCTTTAGTTAATAACAGGAATGGTCTTTGAGTGGTGTATGCGCCACTTGCAACTGTTGATTGTGAAGGAGCTACTCCGTTAACTTGTAATGCTTTTACAATACTAGTTAATGAT
>JACWMK010000012.1 GCA_015661405.1 Methanobacterium sp. | reverse complement strand
TAACTCTCATCATCATCATAAACATCAATTAAAATGTTTTAAAGTTGATAAAATTATTGATTCAAGATGGTCAAAACTAATGATATAGGTTGGTGGATGGTATCTTATTTGCAATTTAATCCAACTTCTTTGCCCTAGGAGCATTTTCCAGGTTATATTTAATATAATTAGTAATATTATTCATAGTGAAATATTTTTCATTGGTTTTTATTCTTTACTTTTAAAGCTTTTTTTCATATTTTTTTGAGACATTCCACACTACAAACCAATCTTTATACGAATATTAAGTGCTATTAAGTTTTATTATTTGGAAATCAGAGAATATTAATTAGTGGTCAACAGTAGTGCAACTTTGGAAAACTATATTTTTTTTTTAACATCAGCATTTTTAGTTGCTGTAAATTTTCATATTGTTAGTGAACTTAACCGAATGTTTTGGATTCCTGATGTTTATGGTTCCTTATGTTTTCTTACAGCTAGTTGTTAAGCATAATCTGATGTGAGTCATGCTTCTGGTTCTTAAACTATTTAATATCCCTTGGTAGGTGATAAGCTCCTAATTTATCTAGATCTGTAGCTTCGGAGTGTCTGCAGTGGCTTGATATGTTTACTTAATACAAGGATTTTAGTAAGTTTGACTTTGACGAATCTTGCAACTTTTATTGGGGCTGTCTGATTCTTAAAAGATGCAATATCATTATTACCGGAGCATTTAATTATTAAAAAAACTAAAGATTTTTTTTGGAACTTATTGCTTCATAATTTTTTACTTAACAATAATAATATAAGACTAATATTAATGTGAGTGTTTTATTGGTTTGGTTAAGATTATAATAAACTTTATTAACTAGTTATGCTATATTACTTGTTATAGATATTTATTTACGAATAAGAGGTGGGTTATATTGATGGAATGTCCCCATTGTGGATCAAACACTTTATTCAAGCCAGTGTTAGGTGGATTCAGGTGTTTAAAATGTGATTCTTTCTGCACCTTGGACGAGATTAAATCAGAATCTGTTGAAAAACCTAAAGATATCAATATGGGATGGTCAATTCGGAAATTGATTAATCATTAATCATCCCGTTTTTTTAATTTGAATAATTATATTTTGTGAGTACTATTTAATATTATTTATTTAATTAATACACTGCATTTATGGACTTTATATCTAGTTTATACAATTTTTATTCAAAGATTTTACTCCCTGAACTCTAATTTGAGCGAACTCCATATTTGTAAATGCTAAAGTGTTTATTATAATAGCATCTGAGTATTTTGACTTATCCATTCTTTTGATTCTTTGTTATTTATTCTACAAATCTTCTCTGAAAAACAATACATTTTTTTTATAATATATTGACATCATAATTTATTAAACATTTACTAATTTAGTATTAAAATTAAAAAAAAATAAATAATGTCATTTATAAAAATAAACGTGAAAAAAACTATTTATTGCTAATATAATAATCTCAAATAAATAATTTTTTAAACAAATGAGAATATAATTCTATTTTTATTTAATAAAAGCATATTTTCGATTATAATCCTAAAACAAATTTATATTTAATAAAGGAATAAGAATATATGAAACCTAATAAAATTATAGGTGTCAAGGAAATTAAATCGATTGAAATAACACCTTTTTCACTGATGGCATCTTCTATAGAAGCAATTTTAGCTTTCCTTACAGCAGCATTTACTTTAATAATTTTTGAAGTCTCAACTGTTATCAGTCATTTTAACATTTATAGTAATGTAATAACCAGTTTAGATGTAGCATTCCTAATTATAAGTCCTATCAGTGGTTTCTTCATAATTTTAGCTGTCAGTTATTTTAGTATACTACTCTATAATACTTTAACTCCAATGGTAGGTGGTGTAAAAATTGGTTTGGATGGTAATGAAATAACTTATATCCCATTATTCTCATTTGCATTTATTCTAGCAATTATCGAAGGTATATGGGCTTTTATAATTGGATTACTTATTGTATCAGCACTTCCCATTTTAAATAATCTCCTGTACACATCTACTCCCATAATAACAACAATTATTAATATTAATACTTTAGGATTAAATCCAATTAAGGAAACAAGTGTAATGAGTCCCCTTTTAATTATAGGATTACCATTAGCAGTTTTTATAATGGGTTTCACTTATAATATCCTAATTGCATTATTGTACAATTATTTCGGGCCAAAAATTGGTAAATTTAAATTAGAATTTGTTAATGTTAATAAATCCGTATATGAATTAAAATCTATACCTCTAAATCTAGTGCCTATAGCATTAGCAACCGGAATTGTATTGGCAGCATTAGGATTTCTAGTGGAATTAATGTCTTTAATCGGATTAATCGACTTAGTCACCCTTAGCAACTTAGGTAACCTTTTAGGTTCATTCGCCTTCAGAGGTGATGTTATAATCTACGTTATACCTACTTTTATTATAGTTACGTTAGTTGCAGTATTTTACAATTATTTAGTACCTATAATAGGTGGAGTAAAACTGGAAATGGAATAAAATAACGTTAAATTGATGCATAAATATCGATAAATTTACATTTTAAATTATCATATAAACACGAAAATTATAAACTAATTATTAGATAAAATGAATATCAACGTACAAAGAATTTTAATGATATTTTATAGTTGAAAAAGAAAATATGAAAATATAAATTATTTTTATTTATCATTTTTTTGAAAAATTTGGTGATTTTTTATGGAAAATAACTTCATGAAGAATTTGAAAATAATATTCATATTAGCATTTATAATCACATTAATAGGTGCAGTTCTTTTCTTGATTTATAGTTTCACCATCGTTTGGCAGGCGATAGCTGCAACTATTGTTGCATTATTTCTATCATTATTAGTAATATTATTTATAATAGTAGCTGTTTATCTCTGGATTAAAATATTAATTCTTAGAAGAGAATTAAACGTGTATAAAATGGAATCAAATAGACTTAAAGTTGAATTACAGAAATGTAGAAATAAATCAAATGAAAAAAGAAATGATGAAAAATTACATTAAAAAAAAAAATTATCTAGGTTTTATAATAATGAACGGGCAAAACAGAGTGAATATTAAATCTGGTTCAAAGGTTTATATTGTACTAAAAAAAGATCAACGCACAGGCAAAAAAACTAAAGGAATAGTTAAAGATGTGCTTACACGCTCTTCCTTTCATCCACACGGAATAAAAGTGAGATTGGAGGATGGAAGAGTGGGAAGAGTGCAGGAAGTTTTAGATTAAAATATTTCCTAATTAATTAAAATTATACTTTAAAAAATATCAGAGAGGTTATGGATGGCCAACTTTCCGTGTAGTTAAGGCCTTATCCTTCCGATTGTGTACTTTTGCAACTCAAAGTGAATCACGTGAAGAGCTTAGAACTATTGATAAAGGTACATTGATATTTACGAATTAAAGATTGGTTTTTATTTGAGTTAAAAGAACCATTTATATTGATTTAAGAAGAATTGTAGCTGTTAAACCTTATAAAGATGGTATTGAATCTTAAAGAGATAATAAACAGAAAACAGGGTATTTTATTTGCTCAGATAAAACTAATGTAAACTTCACCAAAACGGATGAAGTAAATAGTATATCCATAAATGGAGTGGTAAATACTTAAAGCAGCTATAATTGGTAATAACGTTAAATTATGAATGAATTAGTAAAAAAAGTTAATATTTTTTTTAATTAATTGGTATAAATGGAGGAGGACTTGCAGGTTCTCCGGTAATTATTATACCTAAATTGGTATTAGTTATGTTTTCACCGGTATTAGGATCAGTATATTGATCATGCCATCTATCAAGGAATTCTTGGTCCGTTATGTATCCTCTACTACCGAGAATTGCTGGATCCTCGAAGTAAACATTTTGATTATCAATGCCAATAACCACCATATAATGACCATCCATTGTATCGTTTGTCCAGTTTTCATTTAAATTTGTAGTGTTACTTCTCCAAGCTTGGCAGTATATTATAACTGGTGTTCCATTGTTTATATTTTGTTGAAGGTCTTGTAGAGTCATATTTTGTTGTAATTGTGCATTGAAGCCATTTTGGGTTGCTGCTTGGGCTATATTAGCTGGTAGGGTTCCATTTTCCAATGTTGTATTGGTTGTGTTTATTAGTTCGTCAAGGTTAACATTAGCGCCGTAGTACGCTAAAACTGCTTGTAGGGATGCTGGTCCGCTAGTGTAATTATTTGGCTGTTCAACATTAGGAATGTTTAATAATTTAGTATTATTTTGTGTAATATTATTATTAGCTATTATATCAGAATAAGCAGATAATGGTATAATAATTAATAATAAAGCTAATATAAATATAATAAATTCAAATCTAAGCCTCATAATTCATTTTTAGACTATAATAATATATTAAATTTTCTATAACAATTTTATATAATTTCTAAGTAAAATAAGTTTTCAAACATAATATATATATTTCACATTTTTTTTTTAATAGATAATTATTTTAAGTGGTTAATAATATAATAATGAACTGGTGAGTAATTAATGAGGCGATTGGATAAAGCTTCAAAACCTAAATCTGGTGGATCAAATATTATATATTTAAAATTAATGTATTATGTTATAATCCCCTTAATAAACGGTTTAAGCTATAGATTGGGTTTTAATAAAATAATAGAGGAAATAATGGAAATTGAATTAATGCTTAACAATGATAACACTAAATTTAACAAGTATAAGAATAATAAAAAGCCTCCTCGAATAGGATAATTATTATTTCAATAATAATCTTTTTTTTAAAATTCTATTTTTAGAGATTCTACAAAATTTTATGTATGATTAATCACCATAATATTATATTATGAGATCATTATGGTCAGGATTCATAGCATTTGGTACTATATTAATTCCCATCAGGTTATACGCAGCCAGTGGAGATATTCATGTTCACTTCCATCAAGTACATAAAAAAGATTGCGGTAGAGTCAGATATAAAAAGGTGTGTGAAAAAGATGGAAAAGAACTCACACCCAATGAGATTGTTAAAGCCTACTTCATAGCTGGTGAATGTATACAATTCACTGATGAGGAGATTGAAGCTTATAAACCCATAGATACTAGAACCATGCATATTGAAGGTTTCTGCAGTTTTGATAAAATACCCCTTGTAGCTCTAAGTAAACCATATTACCTAGGCACAGAATCCCCACGTAAAGGTGGAGTAGGTAAAAGCTTCCACTTATTAAAGAAGGCTATGGAGAAAAGCGGTAAAGTTGCAGTAGTGAAATGGGTTTCACGGTCCAATGAATATATAGGAATGATCGAATCTCATTATGATGGTTTCCTTCTTAAACAACTATTATATCATGAACAAATTAGATCATCCGAAGAAATGGAAATTATAGAAGGCGAAATAAATGAAGATCTAATCGATAAAGGTGTAAAGGTTTTAGAGAAAATGACATTTAATTTCGACTGGACTGAATACACTGAAACTTATACTCAAGAAATACAGGAGCTTATTGAAAGGAAGGCCTTAGGTGAAGAAGTTGAAATACCTGAATTTAAACCTCCCGAGATTAAGTCACTTGAAGCTGAACTTGAAAAAATGCTCGTCACGGAAGAATCAAAATAGTATATTATTTATTTATTTTTATAGGATTTTCTAATTTTTTTTTGAGGTGTTAAAAAATAGAATTATGATTGAACCCATGCTCAGTAAACTCACCAGAAATGGAGAATTACATTTAATTGGTGATTGGATAAGTGAACCAAAATATGATGGTCAAAGATTAATAGCCGTAAGTAATGATGGTAATATAAGTTTATGGACTAGAAGACATCTTCAAGTAGCAAAAAAATTCCCAGAATTAATAAAAGACTTAAAAGAGAATATTAACTGTCAAGATTGGATTCTAGATGGAGAATTAACAGTACCAGGCGGATTAGGGAATTTAATAAAGCGTAATGTAGAAGATAAATTTAGGATAAACATTCTATCTAAAAAAATTCCAGGCACATTTCACGTATTCGACGTTCTCTGCTATGATAAAGAAAATTTAATCCCGAAACCTCTAATGGAAAGAAAGAAAATACTATTGAAAAATGTTCATGTAAGTGAACATATTAAAATGGTCCCATTCAAAACAGTTACTAATGAAACTGCCATTGATTACTTCCAAAAAAATGTTAAGAATGGATTTGAGGGAGCTATACTTAAAAATATTCACTCCAACTATGAATCCGGGAAACGATCAGGTGAATGGCTTAAACTGAAGAGAGAAGATACAGTAGATGTTTATGTTATTGGAGCTACCAAAAGTGATGTAATACCCTTTGGTGCGTTAATCATGGAGAGAAATGGAGAATTCTTTGGAAAAGTCGGTACTGGATTTAGTGATCAAGACAGACGTGATATTCTGCAATACTTAGAAGAAAACAAATATCCTCAGCATGTACCCTTACCACCTGATGTGGAATCTGAGCTATTAATAATTACTAAACCGCTCTTAGCTGAAATTAGAGTTAATGAATTAATTAAAGGTAGATCACCCAGAGCACCCGTTTGGGTGAGATTTCGGTTGGATTAAAATATTATGATGTGATTGGAATGAATAAGCAAATTTTAAATATTTTTTAAGTTAATATATATTATGAAATGTAATTTCATGAATATTAAATGTTGAGAATTTTTTAAATATAGAGTTTTTATGGAGGTTCATAATTTATGGTTAAATGGGGACCTGTAATTGTTGGGTTTATATTAGCTATAATACTAGCAAATCTATTTGCACATTACGTGGATAGTTATTGGGGAACTAATCTAGGACTCTTCATAGCCGGATTTATTGTAGGATTGTGGGTTCATGAAGGAATTCTAGGGGGATTATGGAATGCTACAGTAGCCGGATCCTTCGGAGCAATAGTATTAGCATTACTATTCGTTATTGGAGGAACAATCTTCGGCGGAGCAGCTGGCCTTGTAGCAGGCTTAGTGTCAGGTGTAATCCTAGTAATTGGAGCATTAATTGCAAACATAATATCTATGGGTATTGGAGGAGCCATAGGTGGATTACTAAGTGGACATAATTAAAAAAAAATTTAATATTTATTTATTTCTTAAAATTTTTTTAATTAATTGGAGAACATACTCATCTTCTCCGGATGGAAAGTTATTTTTCTAATATTTCTTTTTTCTTTTTGGAAATAAATGCTGCAGCAAATTAACTTTATTAGCCCGATTGAAAACAAAATTTTATTAATTTTCAAGAATTTACCAGAAAATACTTTATTAATACCCTATTTTTTTTGTAAGTAATTCTGAAATTATTATTGTGGAAATAAAGCTTAACATCTCTACAAAAAAATTATATGGTAGTATTAATATCTTTGAAAACATAAGTGTAAATTTACTATATAAAAATAAATTATCAAAAATTTTGCAGGGGTTCCCGAGCGGTCAAAGGGGACAGGCTCAAGACCTGTTGGCGTAGGCCTTCAAGGGTTCGAATCCCTTCCCCTGCATTTTCTTTAAATTTAACACATAATTAAAAAAAAAATAGATTAAAATAAGAATTTATAAAATTAAAATCTAAAAATTTATTAAATCATTTATTACAAAAAAAATTAATGAATTGCCAAAATGAAGATTTCTTATTTTTGAAACTATTTATTCATATCCCCTGATTTTTTACAACTCCACTTTAATCATTTAAATTATGTTTCAAGGGGTAGTTTACTAATTTTCCAACCTACAAAACCGCCTAAAATATTATAAACTTGATGAAAACCTAATTCTTTCATTATTCCCATGAAATATTCTCCTCTCACACCACTTCTACAATAAATTAGATAATTTTTTTCTTTATCTAAGTTATCTACTTTTTTCCTGAACTCGTGGCCATCGTAATCCAAATTATTCGCTTCATGAATATGTTCTCTTTCAAATTCATCCCGAGGTCTAATGTCAAGAATAACTAATTTAGAGTCATTTTCATGTTCTTTAATTAATGTAAATGCATTTTGGGGTGAAATTGTTCTTATAATAGTTTTTTCTTTAGATACTGTCATAAAAAATATCCTCCTATAACAAATTTATAAATTGTATAATTTTTTTAATTTGTAAAAAACCAATTTATTTAGTATGGTTTTGAATGATATAATGTCATTCCCAAGTCACCTAATTACCAGGATGAATTACTCTGTCTTTAGCTTCATCTCCTGCTTTACAATATGCTACAATTATTGGTATGTAATGATCAGATTAAGGTTGTGCTCGTTCAGGATAAGATGCAAACTTATGATAATTAATTAATAGTTGTTCTTCACTGTGTTTGACAGCATTTAAACCAATTATCAAATTTTAATGCCCATTGACTAGTTTCACTTTTAAATTTGAATCCTGAATATCTCTAATGGATGAACCGCGTCTCTATTCCTATTATTAAGATTTCATTATTACACAAGTCTTTATAGCTTGACTGACTTTCAAGTGTTGTTTAGGGTCAAGATGGTTTTAGAATGGAATTTTAAAACTATTAGGATATTTGCATGGGGTTGAAATAAAAATTGATGATAAACGAATTTTTATTCATTTTTTTTATAACCTTAAAAAAAAAATATTTTTTTCAACTTTATTTTTATGAATTCTGAGTTAATTAATATGCAAAAATCACTTTTTATATATTATTATATGATATGTCTATACTTTTAAATTTTTTTATAAAAAAAGTTAATAAAATGATTATTAATTTTATGGGTCCATAAAAAAAAGAATAAAATAAATATTTAAAACTTAACTATTTTTTTTAGCTTCCTATGTTAAATGAGTTTGTTATCATTGAATAAGCTTTGTTAGCATTTAAGGAGTTATCAGCGCTTAAATATTCAATTACATAGAAGTTAGGGTACCCGCTCTTTACTATTACTGTATCGTTCACTGTTAAGGGAATAGATGATACAATTCTACGAGACATGTTATAATTAGCATAACTAGACTGTAATGTGCCTGTAGTATAATAAGTGTAGTTATTTTTAATTGATTGAACTGGATTGCCACCTCTACTTTGAAGTTGGGATAGGAATAGTTGTAAATTATTTACAGTCACTAAAATTGTGTTTTTTGTTATATTATTGGTAACTGAACTATTTCCAGTTGAAGAATTAGTTTTATTAGTAGATGAATTAGTATTGTTTCCAGTAGAGGAATTAGTAGATGTAGAAGTGGATGTTGTAGTATTAGGTTGAGTTATATTAAGAGTTTCATTCATCGTTGATGTTAGGGGTATTTGATAAATAACCATTGATGAAGTATTATCTGGTGCATCTACTGCGATTGCAAAGTATCCACTTGTATTTTCAGTCCCTACAGATTGGTTATCTAAAACATAATTACTAGGATAATTAAATGATATATTACCATTACTATAATGACTCGCTGAAGCAATATTCAAATAATAAAAATAACCTGCAGCCGCAGATAATATAATTATTAAAATACCTAAAACCAAAACTAATCTATTCATTCCTAAAAACCTCCTAATATTACCAATATCTCTTTATAAAAAACTATTACATAATTTTATTTCATAAAATTATTAATTAAGAAATTCTTTATAAAATTTTTTTGTATAATACTGAATAGAAGATACAAATTAATATATTATTACAAATCAAAAACAACCAAAGTAATAACCCATTTTTAATTTAATATTAATCCGGAATAAATTTTATTATAAATAAATATATAATTTATTATGATTTTTGAACTAAGTTACAATATTGAGCATTTTTTATAATATTTAGTTTAAATTAATTTATTTTATACCATTAAATGTAAAATCTTTTAAAATAATTATAATACCATATTTCCATTTACATCGACACTAAACGACTAAAAGGACCCTAAAATATTTATACTAAAAGTGATTTAATTAACACTATAAGTCAATATAAATTGAGGCAAACTAAAAATTTGAAAATTCAATACACTAAAATTCATTAATTAACTGTCTAGAAAAAAATAAGATTGATGGAAAAAAACGATTGAGTAAAGTTTATGGAGAAGAAGATAATTCAATTATCAGATTTACATTTTAGTGAATATAAATTCTTTGAAGAACTTAAAATTAATTTAAAAATGCAGATTATGAATGATAATCCTGACTTTAATAGTAATTGCAGGAGACCTAACAGCACAAGGATATATTGACGAATATGAAGATGCTAAAGAATTTATAGATGAATTAAATCCATAACTGAAACATATATAGTCCCCCGGAAACCATGATGCTTGTAATGTAGGATTAATACATTTCAAAAAATATATTGGTGAAAGAAAAATTTATTCATAAAGATAAAAAAAATGGATTCGTAATTATCAGCCTTGATTCCTCCGAACCAGATATAAACGATATACAAATAGGATTAGAACAATCAGATTGGCTTAAAAACCAACTAAATAAAACTCCAGAATATATGTGGAAAATAGTTACCTTCAACCCTCATTTACTACCCATACCCCCCAAAACAGGTCGTGAAAGAAATATTCTACTCGAAGCAAGAGATCTTCTTAAAGTATTAATGAATCATAAAGTAGAATTAACTTTAATGGACATAAACATGTCCCTCACGCCTAGAGGCTTGAGAAAATGGTAAACCTTAAATTCAGGAACCGCCACTACACACAGATTATACGGTGAAAACATTCCATCCTACAATAAAATATGATTCACCAACGATGAATTACATGCAGAACTAGTGAACACCGAAAACGGAGCAAAGAAAAAATTAGCAAACTATTCCCTTGAATACAAAAGAAAAATACTCAAATCAAGTAACAAAAGAGATATGTAAGGATTCATAAACGGGATAAAAACATATAATCTATCATAATTTTTTTATTTTATGCTAATTAAATAAAAACATGTAGTTATTTATAGTTGATCACTTCTCTTAAATACTAATCAGGATTTAAAAAGAGGTGTTAAAATAAATGGCTAATATATACTATACTGATGATGCGAATTGGATCAATCTTGAAAATTATTCTAGAAGTATTTTATCCAAATGTACAAAATCTTTAAAGGAAGGTGTTTCTCTTACTCCTGAACAAATCACCGAACTTAGACTTCTAATGGCTGACACTATCTCTTTTAGTGATCTAACAGAGGATTTAACAATTGTTAGAGATTACCGTGTAAGAGAAATAAAAAGTGTAATTAAAGAAAACTATAAGTTAACTGGTGAAATTCCAGAATTTATTTCTAAGTATCTTAAATAAATAAGATCAAATTCTATTTTTTTTTAAGAAACCTGAACTGATTCCTACTTTGATAAAGTAATTTATCTGCCCCTGTTTTAAGAGTTGACTATGATCTTTATTATATTTTTTAAGTAGCTAAAACTTACTGTTTAATTAAATATATTATATCTCTATTTATTTGGGATTTAAATTATAGATGCAATATGATTATAGAGGCTTCCTTTATTTTACATTATGATAATATTTATAAGTATACAATATATTGATTAGACGATTAAAAATAATTTTAAAAAAGGAAAATATGAATAGTATAAAAAATAAAAAAAGTTGATATGAATAAAAAAAAAATGACACTTCCTATTATAATTATAATCATAATTTTAGGAATCACCGCAGTTATTTGGGCAAATAGTATGTTAAATCAAACCGTAATAGGCACTTGGACGGCTAATTTTACAACATCAACAGCAAATCCTGAAACAGTTAATTATATCACTTTACCAAAAGGAACTACAAGCGTAGAAGTTAATTATAGTAATTTAACCAATACAACTAATTCTACAAGCTATTTTCAGTTCATAACATTAGACTTCATTCCTGTAGAAGGTCAAACAATTGATTTAGGAAATAACTATACAGACCTTAGAACAGTGCCAGTTAACTCAACTCAAGGAAACCTTAGTTTATTATCAAACGATGCCGAAAGTGTTGCGGTATTAGATGTTTCAGCTAATGGAACAATTACAATAACAGCCTTTTCTTAAAAAAATAGAATTAAAAAAAAACTCTAAAAAATTTTTAATAACATTATTATTATCTTTTTTTTATTTGATCTTAAAATAATTTGAATATCATATTAATTTTGATTTTGTATAATATTTAGCTTTATATTAAAAAATTATGGTGAAAAGTTATGCTTGATGATATGTTCAATGCCAAATCTGTTGCAGTAATAGGTGCATCGCAGACTAAAGGTAAAATTGGATATGATTTAATGATATCTCTTTTAAATTTTTATAAAGGTAATATTGTCCCAGTTAATCCTAAAGGTGGTAAAGTACTTGGAATTCCTGTTTATACATCGATAAAAGAATATGGTCCTGTGGATGTTGCAGTTATAGTCATACCTGCCCAGTTAGTCCCAGCAACTGTTGAAGAATGTGCAGAAACTGGAATTAAAAATCTTATTGTAATCTCTGCTGGATTTAAAGAGGTTAATGCTGTAGGGGCTGAACTTGAGAAGCAAATAGTGGAAATATGCAAAAATTATGACATTAATCTTGTTGGTCCTAATTGTTTGGGTATTATGGATACTTATAATGATATGAATGCATCTTTTGCTTCTGAAATAGCTTCAAAAGGCAAAATAGCTTTCATGACTCAATCTGGAGCTATCATGTCAGTTATTCTCGATTATGCTGATAAACATAATATAGGATTTTCTAGAATTATCAGTCTAGGAAATAAAGCGGGTGTAAATGAAGATGATTGTCTTGAAAATTTCATGGAAGATGAAAATACAGAAGTAATTACAGCGTATCTTGAAGGTGTTGTGGATGGTACTGGTTTTATAGAAGTTTGCAGAAAAGCTTCTAAGATAAAACCTATTGTTCTTATAAAATCTGGCACGACAACTAAGGGATCTGAAGCAGTCACATCTCACACAGGTACAATTGCTGGATCGGAAGCAGCATATGAAGCAGCATTCTCCAAATGTGGAATTTTACGTGCAACTTCTCTCGAAGAAATGATGGATTTTAGTAGAGCCTTAACTTTATTTCCCCTGCCCTCCGGAAATAGGATAGCTATAGTTACAAATGCCGGTGGTCCTGGGATTATGACCACTGATGCTGTAATAGATGATGGTTTGGAACTTGCTATACTTTCTTCTGAGACTAAAGAAAAGTTAAAAAATGGATTACCTGAAAGTGCTAGTGTTAAAAATCCGGTTGATGTGTTAGGTGATGCAAGTCCAGATAGATGCGCATTTGCTATGGACATTGTTTTAAAGGATCCTAATGTAGATGGAATAATTTATTTAGTTACACCTCAATCTGTTACAGATATTAAGGGTTGTGCTAGAGTTGCAGTCAAATATGCCACTAAATCTAAAAAACCTGTTTTATGCAGTTTCTTTGGAGGTACACGCTGCGCATATGCTGAAAGAGTTCTTGATGAAGAGAAGGTTCCCAATTATTTGTATCCGAAAACTGCTGTAAAAACCCTGAAAGCTTTATATGATTATAATATTATTAAAAATAAAGAATATCCGATATCTCCTCAGTTTAATGTTAATAAAGATGCAGTTAGAAATATAATTGGAAATGCAAAGAATAAAGGTATATATACTCTGGGTCTTGAATCAATTGATATCCTGAAAGCATATGGGATTCCAACAGTAAGAACTGCCATTACAAAAACTATTGATGAAACATTAAAATCTGCTGAAGAAATAGGATTTCCATTAGTTATGAAAATAGTTGCTACACAAATTTCACATAAATATGATGTTGGTGGAATCAAATTAAACTTAAAAAACACCGAGGAAGTTAAAGCAGCTTATGAAGATATGATGACGAATATCCCTATTAAAGAACCTGAAGCAAAAATTGAAGGTGTACAATTACAAAAAATGTTGACTGGAGGTATGGAAGTGATTATTGGTATGGTTCAAGATCCTACTTTTGGTCCTATGTTAATGTTTGGACTTGGTGGTATATATGTTGAAATATTCAAAGATGTTAAATTTGTAATTGCACCTATAAATGAAATCGAAGCAAAAGATATGATTACTGGAATTAAAACTTATAAGTTGCTTGAAGGAGCAAGGGGAGATAAAGCTAAGGATATTGAATCCATTGCACAAATAATATTAAGAATTTCACAACTTGCTATTGACTTCCCTGAGATCAATGAATTTGAAATCAACCCATTAATGGTTTTTAATTCACGAGACGGAGCATTAGCTGTTGATATGAGATTAATTTTAAAGAAATGATTAAAAAAAAATTTATTGGAAACATATATATTATTTTTTTTATGTTAGTTAGTGTTCCCATTGTTATTATTTAATTCAATTAGGTTAGTTATCATTATACTATTAACATCTATCATGTATCCTCCATCTCCAGTTTGACCTGTGGCTGTGGCAGTGATGTTGTACGTTTGATTAGGTGAAATAATTATAGAGCCATTTGTAACATTAGTACCACTTGTGGTTGTGTTATAACCCAGCACCGTTAAGGTAACATTAATTTGAGCATTAGATGTACTATCATTAGTATAAGCTGATAGTGTTTGGATATTAATACCATTTAATCCAGTTTTATTTTGTAATGCAGAAATTACATCATCAGGGTTCAGCAATGTAACTGTCTTCTGCTTATTAGAACCATGGTGAATAGAACTAATAAGTGACGATATTGCATTTAATTGAGAAGTAAGAAGTTTATTTATATGTGGAGGTTGACCCGTTACGATAACATCTGAAAGTACAACTCCAGCCTCAAAAAGTACTCCACATAATATTATAACCATTAAACCTGTAACTATTTTAGACAATTTTAATAAACCACCTTTATAGCTTTATTATTCATTATAAACATTTTTCTCAGCAGTATATCGAGTTTTTATTTTTCAATTTTTTTATAAAAATTTAATTTTTAAGGTTTTAGTAGTTATACCCAAGTCACCCCCAACTAACAACCCACAATTACAAATATAATAATTTTAATTTCATCAAAAAATATCTAATTATTATATTTTTTTTAAAAAAAATAAATTTTTATAAATCTGCATTTAATTGATAATTTAAATTCCAAATCGCTGCTCCCTTTTTTGATAGGATCTTAAAGCCCGTAAAAAATCAACTTTTCTAAAATCCGGCCAGTAACTATCACAAAAATAAAGTTCAGAATATGATGATTGCCATAATAAAAATCCACTCAGTCTTTCCTCACCGCTTGTTCTTATTATAAGATTCGGATCCGCTAAACCAGCTGTATAAAGGTTTTTATTCACTAAATCCTCATCTATATCTTTAATAGTTAATTTTCCTTCTTTAACATCATTTGAAATCTTCTTTATAGCATCTATTATTTCCAAACGTCCATCATAGCCTATAGCTATATTCAAAAGCATATTATCGTAAGACGATGTTGATGACTCTGCACTATTTATAGATTCCCGCACTTCAACCGGTAAAAGCTTTAAATTACCAACAGCTTTTATTCTTATTCTATTATCTTTTATTTTCTTATGGTTAGATATAATTTCAAAATTTTCTTTAAAAAGATTCATTAAACCTTCTACCTCGGTTTGAGATCTTTCAAAGTTATTAGTCGAAAAAGCATATATGGTAATAATTTCAATTCCAAGATCAACACACCAATCTAAAAACTGTTCAAGAGTATCTCTACCACGTTTATGTCCATCAATAGAACTCATATTCCCCTGAATTCTAGCATATCTACGATTACCATCCATTATGATAGCAACGTGTTTAGGCATGTTTTCAGGCGATAATCCTCGGGATATATACCATTCATATACTGAGTAAAGAGGCTTTAAAATTGACATTAATATTTAATCCATTAATTTTTTTTTAATAGTAAAAATTTTATTTCATCACATTTTATACAAAATTAATAATTCAATATATACCTATTCTTTCAAAATAAGAGAAATGTAAAAGATATAAAAATTGTTAGTAATTAATCTTTTTAAATATTTATTAATTTATCTATATATAACCATCTATTCCTATAATAGCTCTTAGATGAAACCTTGAGGGAGAGCTAAAAATTTTAATTAATCTCAAAAATTTAATCTTTTAAATTCATTTCATAAAGTTAGGAAAAAAATCCATTAAATAATGAAAATTTTAGGAGATACTAAAGTTTTTCCAAGTCCCATTTTTATTTATACTGTAATTAACTGAAATAAATTTACATGTTACCTTATTGATGTTTACTTATTTATAAATTTATCAAAAATTTGAAATTTTTACATTGATTTATTGAAATAATCCTTTGGAACTAATCTAAGATTAATTATTTTATATTCTTTCCTATTTTCTAATATTATAAATAAATAGTGATATTCTCACATAAACTCGTATTAACTTTATTAATATGTGATATATGACTATTATTAAATTATAAAAATAATTTGGAGTATATTTAAAAAATGTCAGTAAAGATACTAATTATTGAAAATAATGCTGAAATTGCATTGAATACTAATTATATCTGGAATCATCAGGTTATGATGTAATGGATATAGCATATTCTGCAGAAGCTGCTTTAAATAAAATAAATGATGCTAAACCTGACCTAATTTTGATGGATGCTAAATTAACTGGTGAAATTAATATTACACAAGCAACTGAAACTATTAAAAAATGGTTTAATTTACCAGTGATACTCCTAACAACCAAATAGTAAAAAAGAAGAATTTAATTTTTATGAATATGAGGGATATCTTAAAAAACCATTCATAGAAACGGAATTAAAAGAAACCATTCTAACAGTACTTATAAATAAATAAATTAATTTAAAAAATTTATTATTATATTTTTTTTTTTTAATCCTCAGTAATATGAACATTGTTTTCATTGCAAATTTGAATTAAATATTGAGAAGATAAAAAAGCACTGGACTCTGTATTATTACTATTTTGTCTAAATCCGTTATCAGATCCCAAACTATAAATAATGATTCCTAATACATTGTTTTGACTATCTACTACTGGACCACCACTATACCCTGAGGTTGCTGTTGCACTACTCTCATAATAAACAGTGTCAAAATTGTTAGTAACCTCTGATTGTAGATTACCAGCTGATGATGATGGTATAACAGTTGAATTTTGATCATATTGAGATTGTGTAGAGTTACCAGGATAACCATATATGCGAAGACTTTCTCCATTAGTCGGTTGTTGTGAATTTATAGATAAAGCAGGTAAATTATTAGCATTAATCTTTAAAAGTGCAACATCTTCATCAGTATTCGGATCCCCCACATCTACCAAACTAGCATTTAAGTAATTAGTGGTCGATGGAAGTTTAACTTTAATATCTTGTTCATAAGAATCTGCTTTAATCAGATTCTCCTGATTTAACAATTCAACTATAGTATTAATATTATTAGTATTCATTTGAAAATTAGAATTACTTGTATTATTATTCAGTAACTCTACTCCTAATTGAGGATCATCCTGTGAAATATAACTTGTTACAGCAGCATCCTCCACATAATTTAGTACATCATTACTACTCATTACTTCTAGTTGATTATTCTCAACAGCAGTAGGATCACCAATTACATGAAAGGCCGTTATAATATAACCATTATTAGAAACAATAACACCAGAGCCACTATCAAGAGGATCATAATTTATATTAATATTAACCGTTTTCCCTTGAAGTGGATCAGTTAATGTAACAACTCCGGATACTCCATTTTGGACATAAACAGTTGAACTAGCAGCTTGAGTTGAATAGGCTACGCCCTGGGAAAAAGGAGAAAACCCTAATAAAATTTCAGCAATAATTAACCCTGTAATCGTTAATATGAATAAAGCAACGACTAACATTAAAAAAGTTTTAATTAAACCCATGATTTACCATCCTAACCATTTCTAGATCTAAAAATAAACTTTATCATTTACATAAAAATATTTTTTTCTAAAACATTAATATGGAGAATTTGTTTTAATGTAATATATATAAACTAAATATAATATTACAATAATTATGATTAGTAATATTACATATATTGCACCTATAACATATATCCCATGTAATCCAAGCCTACTAAATAATAATAAGAATCCAAGCTTCCCAAAAATCCCAGTACGTCCAAAACCACCTATACCCCCAATCCTACCTAATCCTCCAATACCCCCTATTGCAAGTTTAATTACCGTTATACTTAACATAAAAAATATTTCACCTCAAATATTTTAAAAGAAAAATAAACTAATTTCTCTTATTCTTAAAACAAATACTATACTTAATAAGCTAAAGAAAAAATAAAAAAAAAGTTAAATGCCCATTATACATTAAATAAATTTCTTTAAAAAATCTAATTTAAGGAAAATACTTAAAATTTAGAATTTTTAATCAAGAATAAAAAGTTATTTTCCAGGTGCAATATTATGTAATGGTGTTTTAAGAGTTATTGAATTATCAGTTGAATTCTGTAATGCAACACTGAACCCCGGTTCAGCACCAATCACAATTGTTTCTTTACCATTTTCTTTAGTTTTATTAATTAAAGGTAAAAAATCAGCGTTACGAGTCATCAATGCAATAACATCAATATTAGGATTATATATTAATTCCATAGCTTCCATAGCTAAATGCACATCAGTATCTCCAGCAACTACTATTGGAGTGAATCCTTGGTTCACTATAGCTTCAATTAACTTATCAGAAGCATACTGATTCAATAATACTTTTCCAACCCTCATTTTCCCATGTTCATTTAATATATCTTTAACTGATTCTAAATCAAGGTTAAATTCTTTCCGGAGCATGTTAGGTCCATCTACTAATAATCCAATATTTTTATCATTAGATTCTCTTCTTTTAAGTGGAAAATATTCTTTAAAAGAGATTAATTTTTCATAATTACGCATTTTTTGATCTCCCTCCAAAATAATATTTAAATAATATTATGTGAAATGTGAAGTTTTTATTCATATAAATATTATATTTATTATTTAGATTTATTCTTAAAAGATAAGTATCTTTTTAATGTTTAATTAGTTTTGCCAAATTCATACCCCAATCTTCCAGATTTGTTATAAATCATTTAATAAAAAAAACTAATTAACGATTTGAACAAAATTAAAGTATTGAATTCATATAAAATTATAAAAAAAAATTATGTAGTGATATATAAAAAAATGAATTATAAAATAATATAGAGTTAAGGTGATTTATATTATAGATCTATAATTTTATATATCAACTACACATTTGAAATATTTAATTTAAAGTAAAGATTTTATTTGCTGATGTAAATCTTTGATTTCACTTCTAAGATTTTTATTATCAGATCTAAGATTGAGCATTTTCGCTCTGTTTTGACTGATTTGTGTTTGAATTGTTGTATTATTCCCTGTACTGTTTAATTGTTTTTTCAGATTCTTATTTTGTGTAAACAAACTAAGCATCTGTTGCCTGTTCTGCTGTATTTGATCTCTCAAACTTTTTATTTGACCTCTTAAACTTTTTATTTGATTTTTAACACCCTGAGATAGTTGCTGTTCTTTTCCCTGGATTTGTTGATTAAGAGTTGTATTTGTAATTGTAGTTGTGTTACTTGCACTTGCAGCATAAATAGGTGTAGTTCCGATTAACATTGCAAAGACTACTAGTAATGCTATCCTTTTCATCATTCGGGTAATTCCTCCTATATACTTCTTAAAATTTGATTGAAATAATTATGTAATCTAAAGTGTATATTTACCTTTAAAAATAGTTATTCCAGATTTACACCCAAATTAATACCACATTACTTCCAAGTAATGATAAGGAGGACAGCTAACGCCAAAAATTCTGTTATATTCAGTACAAATAACGGTAAACCAAGAACAGCCACGCGAAAAGCTTGGTGGAATAATAAAAAGCTGCTGAATAATATGTTCTGCAGTAAAAGTAGAGCAGCAAACATTATTAAACCTAAAGTGAAATCAGACTTTATTTTCCTATAATTCCCCCAATAAACATAAAGTAATAATAATAATAAAACTATATTACCCACTGATACCAAAGAATCTAAGTATAAAAGGGGTTGAAATATATATGAATGCGGAAAAGTTACAGCGGATCCATTCCGAATTATAGTTCCGTGCGATGATCCGTTACTAAATATAATATCATGTATTGCCATTATAATCCCATTATATCCTTATCTTATATAAACTATTGATTTAAATATCATTATTCATTTTTTTTATCCAAGATTTTTCTTTAATTTAATCCTTAATACTATTCCAAATTTCATCAAAAACGTCTAAACTATTCTCCATATCACCGGAGAGGAAATATAATGTTCCATACTTATCTCCAGAAGATACAATTATATTATTATCCTCCAATACTTTAATGTGATGTCTAATTGTCTTATAATCTAAATTTAATTTTTCAGCAATTTGATTCGCATTATAAGGTCTTTCCTGGAGACATTTAATTATTCTGGCACGATTAACTCCGCCTTTAGTGCCGGCGATTAAATACCAGAGTAATCTTTTCATTTAATATCTCCATGACTCATATAAACAATAAAACTTTTTTTTTAAATAAAGGATCCATTATATACTTTTGGAATAAATGACTAAAATCTTAAAAAAATATTTTAATTTAGAATATTTATAAAATCCCTGTTTTATAAAGCTATATTTCTACTTTCATAGTATATTACATTTACAGCCCTATAACTTAAACTGATTTTTTAATAATCATAAAGGATTAGGTATAAAAAAAAATATTTGCTAATTCTCGTAATTAGTAATACTTTTCTTAAAATATTTTCTAATTAAAAAATTTTTCTAAGGTACCGTTAAGGGTACTTTAAGGAATCTGAAAAAGAAATATTTGACGTTATTTTAATGTTTATCGGATTCATAATCCCGATTTCTCAGATTTTTTTTATATATTTTTTACATTCAATAGTAATACTTTTCTTAAATTATTCCACAAAATAAATTTTCATAAAACATTAATTCTATAACTATAAATTATTTTTCTTTATTTCAAATATCTAATTTTATAGAAATGTTTCTTTAAATTTTATTTTTATCTCTCCTCTTATTATCTTATACTTTATTACACTAAACATGAAATTTTCATAATATATAACAAGAACATTTAATCCCTTTTAATCTTCATAAACTCTTAATTTTTACCGTTTTTTTTTAATTCTATTACAAATAAAAAATTAAATTATATTTGGATCCCCCTACAAAAACTTATCAAAATTTTTGATCTATTCTTTAATCCACTTAAAAAAAATTCCATCCTTCATTTATTATAAATGAATCTGAAATAAAACTTTTATAAAAAAAAATTAAATGTCATTGGTTTACAGCTTGATTGGCGTAAAACAGGCCCGTCAAACCTTAACTGCAATAGCCGGTCATCCACAAAAAAACCTTTAAAATTTAATTAAACATCATCGAAAGACCCCCACCAAAGTTTCATAAATAAAATTTTTCAAATTCATAACTCCAAATTTACAACTCCCCCTATACTATATACATTACCCGTATGACGCATTGCTTAACATACCCGAAAATAAATTTAAATACATAATATTATCTTAAATTATGATATTCAGTTAAAATATCCTATTTTTCATGAATAAACACTAAAGAAGGAATTTCAATATAAATCATATAAAAAAAACAAAAATTTACCAGAATCTAACTATAAAAAAAAAACTGAAGAATATTATACATGTGCAAATAACTGAAATTAAAGAATATATATACCGGACTTTCCAGAGGCCCACACCATAAAATCCCAAATATAATCACGAATATATGAGCTACAAATGAAAAATTTACTACTGGACAACCTTGTTAGACGAACTTAAAAAGAAAATAGAAAACATCCCTGCGGAAATAACCCAACTATTTTACAAAGACAAATGGAAAACTGGATACAATAAATCCGGAAAACACATCAACACCCAATAAACTTTACAAGCCCATCATAAACTAAAATTTAAATAGATAAATAAGAAATAATCTACAAATTATATATTATTTATAATTATTGAATTTGAATAACTTGATATTTAGATCAAGAGGGAAAAATGAAAGAGGAAAACTATAAAATCGCATTATTTGGTTTAGGGCACATAGGGCTTCCTACAGCATCATTATTTGCAAAGAATGGTTTTAAAGTGTTAGGAGTAGACGTTAACTCAGAAACCGTGGATTTAGTGAACTCTGGTATTTCACCCATTATGGAGCCAGGTTTAAATGATTTAGTTAATGAAGTGGTGACTGAAAAGCGATTATCAGCAACTAATGCAGGCGTAGAAGCTGCTAAAAAATCTGATGTCATGATTGTAGTAGTACCGACCCCAGTGGATCAAAATAACTGTTGTGATCTAGAGCATGTTATTTCTGCATGTGAAAATATTTCACTAGGATTGAATAAAGGAAACCTAGTAATAATTGAAAGTACAGTATCACCCCATACTTGTGAAAAAACAGTGATCCCCATACTGGAGAAAAGTGGACTCAAAGCTTCTATCGATTTTGGATTAGCATATACCCCAGAAAGAGCATTGCCCAATAACACTATATATGAAATGACTCATAATGCAAGAGTTATCGGGGGAATAGATGAAGAAAGTTCAAAAAAAGCAGCATTAATCTATAAAAAAATTACTCAAGGAAAAATTATCATTGTTAAAGATATGGTAACTGCAGAAATGGTTAAACTAATGGAAAATACTTATAGAGACACTAACATTGCTCTAGCCAATGAACTGGCAATAATATGTGAAGCACTGGATATAGATGCCATAGAAGCTATAAAAGCTGCTAATTTCCATCCCCGAGTTAATATACATACACCGGGACCCGGTGTTGGAGGACACTGCTTATCAATTGATCCCTATTTCATTGTAGAGATGGCTGAAAATGAGGGAATCAACGCTCGACTCATTAAAACAGCTAGAGAAATAAATGAATATATGCCACATCATATAGCTTTAATGACAGAAGATGCTCTAAAAGAGATAGGAAAGTCCATATCAAATGCAAAAATTAGTCTATTAGGAGTAGCTTATAAGGCCAATGTCGCCGATTCCAGAGCAACACCTGCAGGGCCACTAATTAAAGATTTAACCTCCCAAGGTGCAGAAGTTC
Organism: Methanobacterium sp.; assembly: GCA_015661405.1. Classification (GTDB taxonomy): domain Archaea; phylum Methanobacteriota; class Methanobacteria; order Methanobacteriales; family Methanobacteriaceae; genus Methanobacterium_A. The sequence goes on along the minus strand of JACWMK010000012.1, from coordinate 30,317 downwards.
TTGCCCATGATCCTTACGTTGATCCTACTATAATTATATCTAAAGGTGCAAAGCCCGTTAAATTAGAAGAAGCACTTAATAGTGACTGCGTGATATTAATAACAGATCATGATCAGTATCGAAAACTAACTCCTGAATTGATAAAGAGCCCTATTTTCATATGCACTAGACCTATTTTCAATCCAAAAGAATTTACAAATAAAGGATTCATATTCAAAAGTGTCGGTAGACCCTAAAAAAAATTAATTAAATTTTTTTACGATAAACAGTTTTCAATTCAATCTCAAAAAGATTGTAATTAAATATATTTCATTAATAATTTATTAAAAATCTTTAATCTATATATTAATTATATAAAAAGGATTAAATTTTTTGTTATTTCTATTAATTTTAAGTTTTAATTTCGAAAATACTTCTTATTTAATGGCCAAATATTTATTATTAATCACCATCATAAATATTATATAACCATTTATACCCTTAAAAAAATGCTATAACGAGTTATTTAACAGTTTTTCTAAATAATAAAAATGATTTTCATGAGGACCATGGATTTATCAATTATAATTATTAATTATCGCACATATGAATTTACTAAAAAAACCATAGATTCCATAATCAACAAAAAATATTCCTTCAACTATGAATTAATCATTGTAGATAATGCATCTGGTGATAATAGTCTAGAAAGCTTGAAAAAAGACTATTATAAAAAAATAGATACCGGTTTAATCAAATTCATTTCTAACAATGAAAATAAGGGATTTGCATATGCAAATAATTTAGCATTGAAACAAACAAATTCTAAATATATATTATTACTTAACTCTGACACCAAAATTATCAATGATTGTCTTGAAAAATGTTTAAAATTCATGGATACTGATAAGAATATAGGGGCATTAGGATGTAAAGTAATGTTATCTAATGGATCATTAGATAAAGCATGTCGCAGAAGTTATCCTAATGTCAAGGTTTCCTTCTATCGGATGACTGGTTTATCACACATCTTCCCAAAAAGTAAACGTTTCAATAAATATAATCTTACTTACCTAGATGAAAATGGAATATATGATGTTGATTGTTTATCCGGCGCTTTCATGCTCTTGAGAAGTGAAGTACTTAGTCAGGTGGGTTTTTTAGATGAAAATTTCTTCATGTACGGTGAAGATATAGACTACTGCTACCGTATTAAAAAAAATGGATGGAAAGTAAATTATTATGGTGAAGCAAAAGTAATTCATTATAAAGGTGCAAGCAGCAAAAAACAAGAATCTAAATTGTTGTATGAATTCTATAAATCAATGCATATCTTTTATAATAAACATTACGAAAAAGAATATCCATGGATTATAACGATAATCACTTATACGGGAATATGGACTATGTATAGATTAAAACTGATTCGTAATATTCTAAACTAAAAAAAAACTGTTTTATACAATTATTATTACTAATAATATATAATATAAGTGAAAATTTATGGAGTGATTACTTTTTGATTAGAGAAAATCAAAGATACTTTAATTTAATGTTAATCATAATAGATTTAACTGTAATCACATTAGCATTAATCTTAGCTTGGTTCATCCGATTTGAAACTACATTCTTCGGTAATTACGGATACAGTGGATGGGGATTTATTATTTATATGATGCCACTCATCGTAATTCTACCCATTTATCTTTTCCTATACTATATTTTTGGATTATATCATGCCCAAAGAACTAGAAGTATTAAATCAGAAGTACTAAATTTAATAAAAGCAAATTTTGTAGGATTACTATTACTATTAAGTTTACTATTCTTATTCGAGCTTACAGATTATTCAAGATACGTATTAGCCACTTTTATCACTCTTAGCTTAATATTATCAATCACTGAAAGATTAACTATCAGAGAATCTCTAAGATTTATGCGTAGCAAGGGTTACAATATAAAACATATAATAGTAATTGGAGCAGGACCACTTGGAAAAAAATTTGCTCAAAGAATAAAACAAAACCCATATGTAGGATATAATATAATCGGATTTTTAGATGACAATTTTGAAAAAAAGCATAAAATAGTTGATTCACAAGTAATAGGAAAAATTAAAGATTTAGAAGATTTAATTTTAACTAATACAATTGATGATGTTTTTATTACATTATCCAACCAGGAAAATATTCTAAATATTGTAGATATATGCGAGAAACACGGTGTGAAATCAAAAATAATACCTGAATTCGCCATAAATTATGATAATTTAATCAATAAAATAGCTTTTATTTATCCATCCCAACCATATCTAGACATGGTTGATGATATTCCCATTGTAGATGTGAGATATGTACCATTAGATAACGTTTTCAAAAAATCAACTAAAAGAATATTTGATGTTATACTAGTAACATTAGCCCTAATACTTTTATCTCCACTAATGATTTTCATTGCAATCATGGTAAAAATAAGCTCTCCCGGCCCCATTATCTTCAAACAAGAAAGAGTAGGTTATAATAGACAAAACTTTATTATGTACAAATTCCGCAGCATGAAATATCAAGGAGATGATGAAGAAGAAACTCATTGGACTAACAAAAATGATCCACGCCGTACTAAATTCGGATCATTCATCAGAAAAACCAGTATTGATGAATTTCCACAGTTTTTTAACATACTTAAGGGAGATATGAGTTTAATAGGACCTCGACCAGAACGTCCAATATTCGTTGAGAAATTCCGGGAAGAAATCCCACAATACATGATAAAACATTACATACGCCCAGGAATGAGCGGTTGGGCTCAAGTTAACGGTTGGCGAGGTAATACTTCCATCAAAAAACGAATAGAATACGATATATATTACGTGGAGAATTGGACTATCACATTAGACTTAAAAATATTCATACTAACCATAATTAAAGGATTAACCCATAAAAATGCTTACTAAAATAAAATTACTAACAAATAATCTTTTTATTATTTAATAAACTATTTTAAATGTATTTCTTATTAGAATCCATTCTATTTTAAAGTAATTAACTAAATTACTACTCTTATAAGTTATCTTCTCTACTTTATCTAAAGAATTAAAACCCTCCTTTAATCCTTCAAGATAAAATTTACCCTGTCCTCTCCTAATGAAAAATAAATATTTAATAAAAAAACCTAGAAGCAGAAATACAATATTAAGATAAAATTGTGGCCAAGGCATATTTTTATATGCTACATAAATATTATTACGGGCAGCTAATCCTATTTTAAACTCATTATACCGGCTACCAGTAGTTCCACTTCCATGATGATAAACAATTGCATCCGGGCAATAAATACACTTATAACCATGAATTTTAGCCCGATAACTAATATCAACATCCTCCATATAAGCAAAAAAGTTCTCATCAAAAAACCCTATACTATCAAAAACATTCCGCCTATAAATAGCAGCTCCAGCGCATGCACTGAAAGTCTCTCGTTTATCATTATATAGATTAATTGATTTACCATCACCCACCTTTCGGGTCCAGCCTAGTAAAGTGTATTCATCACCAGCATCGTCCAATTTACACTTATTATCATATTGAATCATCTTAGATGCAACAGCGAAGATATTATCATCACTCTGGATGCAATTTAATAAATTATTGATACAATCACGCTCTAAAACTACATCATTATTAAGAATAAAAACATAATCCGTAGCAACTAACTTTAATCCCTGATTAACAGCCTTAGAAAAACCTAAATTCTCTTGATTCTCAATCAAGTTATACTCAGGGTAATTCTCCCTAATAAAATCGACGCTTCCATCATTAGACCCATTATCAACAATAATAACCTCAAAAAACGAATCTTGTTTTTCTAATGAATCTAAACATTCATTAATAAAATTAATGCCATTATAATTAGGGATTATTATAGACACAGTAGATTTTAAGCCTTTATTCGCTTTATTCATAGAAATTATCATTTTTTAATCTGAATTTATCAGTTTATTATAATTAATATATTTATTAAAACCATTTTAATTGGAATGTGAGTTCAAGCATGATAATAAATAAATATACTAAGAAGCTCTTAAAATATTTATTGAGCAAGTTTTTAACCGATCTTATATACTATGAAAATAAAGTATTACTTTAGTGAAGATTTAATGTAAGTTTTGATATTGAATTTAGATAACAAAACATTAAAATTACAAATATGATAATCAATATATCAGATTTTTTTAATGAATTTTTATATTTCATATTTGGCCAGAAATTTACAAAAAAATATTAATAAGTTATGAATTTGTTATTAATAATTAGGGGGTCATTACGCGCATACATCTAAATTTTTGGAAAGAAAAAATAAAATTGTATTTAGCGAGAATGATAAGATTATGGATGCTGATGAACTTAAAGGTTCTTTATCAAAAGAAAACTCAATTCATAATTTAACGTTTCCTAATATTAAAGTATCAATTATAATGCCAGTTTATAATGTAGAAGATTACTTGAGGCAATGTTTGGATAGTATCATTAATCAAACTTTAGAAGAAATTGAAATCATTTGTATAAACGATGGCTCAACAGATAATTCACTTCAGATTTTAGAGGAGTATGCAAAAAAAGATAATAGAATAATAATTATTAACCAAAAAAACTCAGGCAGTGGTGTAGCTAGAAATATAGGTATTAAACACGTGAAAGGTGAATATATAGGTTTTGTTGATTCGGATGATTATATAGATATCACAATGTTCGAAAAACTATATAAAAATGCTAAATTAAATGATACTGATATTGTAATGTGTCCCATACTAATAATTAGTGAAAATGAAGAAGGATTAACTAATGATGATTTAAAAATTTTTCCTTACTATAATCTTGACTGTTTTAGTAACTATTTTGATAATAAAATATTTGACTATAAAGAAACTAGAGATTTTATTTTTTTAGTAGCCGTTAATGCTTATAATAAAATTTATAGGACTACATTTATAAAAAAAATTAATGCTAAATTTGTTGAAGGTTTGATTTTCCAGGATAACATATTTTTTTATCAAACCTATTTAAAAGCAAGATCTATGTCTTTAATTAGAGATTTCCTATATTTTCATAGGATTCACAGAACAGGTTCAGTACAAACAGACAAGGGTAAGGGATTTTATGATTATATTAAAATACAAAATATGATTATAAAAATTTTTGAGTCACTGCCTAATTTTGATGATTATAAAATAGAATTATTAAATAAAAAAATAATAGGAATTATCTTTAGATATTCCTTAGTTTCCAATAAACATAGAGCTGAATTCTTTAAGCTTATTAAACAAGATTTTAAAAAAATGAAATTAACAAATAATGAATTAGATGTTTTACCTAGGCAAGCGAAAAAATATTATTTAAATGTAATAAGTTCCAATTCTCATATTGAGTTTGAATCACGTTGGGATAGGATTGGTAAATTAGAAAATAAAATTAGCATTATTATTCCTGTTTATAATGCAGAAAAGCATATTAGGCAATGTTTGGATAGTATTATTAATCAAAGTCTAAGAGAAATAGAAGTAATATGCGTAAACGATGCATCAACAGATAACAGTCTAAATATAATAAAACTTCTGTCTAAGAAAGATAAACGTATTAAATACGTTTCAATGATTAAAAATTCTGGATCAGGAGCAGCGAGGAATAAAGGTATAAAACTTGCCAATGCTGAATATATGTCATTTGTAGATTCAGATGATTTTATAATAGATAAAACTGCTTATGAAAAACTTTATAAATTTGCATCTCAAAAAAATGCTGATATTATTAGTGCAAACCTAAAAGATTATGATAATAAAAAAAATACTTTTAAAAAAAATTATTTTACCGAGGAAATCAAAGATGATTCATTAATCTTACCTCAAAATTATGGTATACCGTGGTATTTCCAAAAGAATTTGTTTAAAAGACAATTCTTAATAGAAAACAATATTCAATTTCCCAACTATAAAAGAGGTCAAGATCCTGTTTTTTTAACTAATGTACTAATTAATGTTAGTGCTATCTATTGTTTACCTATAGACTTTTATGCATATCGAAAATCATCATCTTATAAAATTAATTCAGAAGAAAAAGAAAAAGATTACATTAAACACTTTCGAGATGTTTTGGAACTACTGAAATCATCTGGATTTAAAGAAATGTATTCAGAATATGAAAAAAGAATGTATATCTTTTTTAAAAGGCAAATATTAAATTTCTCATCTAAATATTTAGAGAAAAATATCAGTGAAGTATTTGGTGAAAAGAACGAAATTATGAATATAAGTAAATTCAGAGATTTTCTAGTAAAAGAAAAAATAATTCATGATTTAGAGTCTTCTGATATTAAAGTATCAATTATAGTACCAGTTTATAATATAGAAAATTATCTTAGACAATGTCTAGATAGCATTATTCATCAAACTTTAAAAGAAATTGAAATTATTTGCATTAACGACGGGTCAACGGATAACTCTACACTTATTTTAGAAGAATATGCATTAAATGATAATAGAATTAAAATCATTAATAAAGAAAATGCTGGACTGGGCGCGGCTAGAAATACAGGTATTGAACATGCTAAAGGGGAATATATTGGTTTTGTTGATTCAGATGATTATGTAGACGTTGCTATGTTCGAGAAACTGTATAAAAATGCTAAATTTTTTAATAGTGATATTGTAATGTGCCCCATGCTTATTGTTAATGAAGGTGGTAATGAATTGGGTAATCTATCTTACTATGATTTAAAATGTTTTGATGAAGGTTTTGATAATTGTGCATTTGATTATAATAAAACTAAAGATTTTATTTTAAGAATAGCTGTAAATGCTTATAATAAGATTTATAGAAGTGAATTTATTAATAGAATTAATGCTAAATTCCCTGAAGGTTTGATTTTTGAGGATAATCCATTTTTTTATCACAGTTATTTAAATGCAAAGAATTTATCTCTAATTAGGGATTTTCTTTATTTTCATAGAGTTAACAGAACTGGTTCAATAATATCGGACAAAGATAATCGCTTTTTTGATATAATTAAAATCCAAAATCTGATTATACAAAATTTCATGAATCTACCTAATTTTGAAGATTATGAAAAAAATTTATTGAATCATAAAATTATTAATATCATCGGCCGATATTTGCAAGTTTCTAATATATATAAGCCAAAATTTTTTGAATTTATTAAAGAAGATTTTGAGAAGATGGATTTGAAAAATAATGATATCGAGAATTTAGATTTAGATGCAAAAAACGCTTATCTAAATATAATAAATTCTAATTCATATACTGAGTTTGAATTACTTAAAGAAAAGGATAATCTAATAAATAGAATTAATAATTTAACAAATCATAATAATCAACTTATTAGAAGTATTAATAAAGTTAACTTTGATTATAATAACCTTCTTAAAAGTAATCATAAACTTTATTCTGATATAGATAAGCTGCTTAAAAATAATCATAAACTTGATTCTGATATAGATCAGCTGCTTAAAAATAATCATAAACTTGATTCTGATATAAATCGTTTTCTTATTAATAATGATAGGCAAAAAAACAGTTAAATGTTGAGAAATTAAAGTCTATTTTAAGTTATATAATTGAATTCAAGTAAAGTATAAAATGATTTTAGGGTTAAAGGGGGAATTGAAGTATACTAGTAAAAAAAATAAGAATAGAATGAACTTCTAAAAATTCTTAACTTCAAAATTATTAAAAAAAACATTTAATTTTCTAATTATTTTTTAGAATAAAATTTATATCAATAATTAATTGTTGATTTATATGAAACCTAAAATAAGTATAATTATTCCAGTTTATAATATGGAAGATTATATTCGAAAATCTTTAGAATCGATTGTTTCTCAAAGTATTGGCTTAGAAAATCTCGAAGTAATAATAATTGATGATTGTTCCACAGATAAAAGTGGAGAGATAATCGATGAATATAATTCTAAATATGAAAATTTTATATCAATACATTTACCTGAAAACAGTGGAGCAGCTGGAAAACCGAGAAATATTGGAATTAATAGAGCCACTAGCAAATTTTTAATGTTTTTAGATGCTGATGATTATTATGATGTTAATGCTTGTGAAACACTTTATAATAAAATTGTAACAGAAAATGTTGATATTGTATTTAGCAATTATATTTACGTGTTTGAAAATAGAACACAAAAACTTCAAAACTTTTTTGGAGATAGAGCTGAAATAAAAGTAAATATAATTGATAATGAACCAATATTATTTAAAATAAACCCATCAATATGGACAAAAATAATTCGAAAGAAATTTATTAAAGATAATAATATCAAATTTCCTGAAGGGATACCAAGTCAAGATTTAGTATTCATAGTTCATGCTTTCTTAAAAGCAAACGGAATTATTTTTTTAAACAATTATTTAGGGTATTATTACAATAGAATACGTGATTCTAGAGGAAATATAGGAATTAGTAGGAGTTATAATAATAAAAATTTAAATGGAATGATTAAAGCATATCAACAAACATTCTATATTTTAAAGAAAAATGAAAAAGAAGAATTCTTTCCTTTTATTTTTGAAGGAATTTTACAAATTTGGCTTATGGGTTTCATAATAAGTAGTATAAATTCGTCGGAAAAAAAATTACTTTTAGAAAAATCATATTTGCTTTTTGAGGAATTAAAAATTTATAATTTCAATCCTAAAAAAGAATTATTACCTTTATTTAATGATATAAGTAAAAAGAGATATGATGAAGCAATTATAATATCTGAAATATTAAAGAATTATATTAAAAATGGAAACAAACAACAATTAAAATTAAATACTTTAGAAAAAGAATTAAGTAAACTTACTTCAGATATTGCTCAACTCCTTAAAAGTAATAATCATCTGAAGTCAGATTTGACTGAACTCCTTAAAATTAATAATCATCTGAAGTCAGATTTGGCTAAACTCCTTAAAAGTAATCGGGATTTTAATATGGATTCTGTTAAGAAAATATTTTCAATCAGTATGGTTAAAAATGAAATGGATATTATCGAATCATTTGTTAGGTATAATATTAATATTTTAGATGGTATGATCATTTTAGATAATGGTAGTACAGATGGCACGATAGAAATTTTAAGACTTCTTAAAAAGGAAGGATTATCTTTATTTATTATTGAAGATAAAGATAAAGATTTTAATAAAGTAATTAAGTTTGATAATCTAGTAAAAATAGCTATTAATGAGTTCGAAGCTGATATAATTGTCCCTTTAGATGCTGATGAATTTATAATATCCTCAGCCAAGGGAAATCCCCGGGAAATCTTGGAGAAACTTGAATTTCCTAATTATTATGTCTTTAAATGGAAAACTTATATACCAAATTTCAGTAAAGATAGAGATGAAAAGTTTATACCTTCGAAAATAACTTATGTCAGGGATGATAGTCTAGAAAATTTTTATAAAGTCGTAATACCAAGAAAACTAGTGGAAAAGTTTAATGTAAAAATAGCTAAAGGCAGTCATAATCTAAAATATGACCCCCAATTTGAAAATAAATTAAAACGTGAAATTATTACTGATTTACAAATGGCTCATTTCCCAATAAGATCTAAAGAGCAAACAATATCCAAAATTTCTGTTGGATGGATTAATAACTTAAGCAGTATAGAAAGTAAAGAAAATCAGAGTTGGCATTGGCAAAACATATTTAATCATTTAAAAGAAAATGAGAAAATCGAAGATGATGATATTGTAAATTTTGCTAAAACATACGCTTTAGAAAATGAAAAAACAAACGTGAAAATTGAAGAAGAACCTATTGATTTATCTTTTTGTGAAAATATTGAAATTAAATATACTAATGAAAAGGTTAATTCACTGGCAAATTTGCTTGGAGCTTGTGAATCCTTATCTATGAATAATCTAGATCTAAAGCTAGATAAACTTGAATTAGAGATGAAATATTCAAAACTAAAGGAAGATAAGTTTATTAAAGAAAAACAGTTAAAAGATAAAATTGAAGAATACAAAAACAGCAATTCATGGATTATTACTGCACCAATACGTAAATTAATCGGTTCATGTAAAAGAGCATTAAAAAGTTAATTTATAAAATATTAATATTTTTTTTAAATTAGTATTGTTCAGAAAAAAATTATAAATTAATTTCTTAATTCAAATTTAAAACATATTTTTTATCTCTAATCTTTAAGCTTTTCTGGAATATGCACCCCAACTTACCATTAATAATATTAAAGTTAAAATTATAGCACCTAAAACTTCATAAGAAATACTAGTCAATACACCTCCACTTATTATTGTTTGGAGAGCGTTGAAAACGTGCGTCCAAGGTAATAAATCAAATATGTGGAAATTATATCCTCCTATTTTAAAAATAGCTGTCTCAGGTAACTGGAATACTGCTAAGAATGTAATTGGAATAATCAAGATTATTCCTAAACCTGTTGCTTGCTTCCAATTACTTGTAAAAGCCGCTATAATAATACCCAGAAAGATGGAAGATATCCCTCCCAGCACTCCGACTAATAGAACTATAGGAAGGGAAAGTATATTAACTTGCCATCCTACAAAGATTGCTGCAACTAGAATGACTAATATTTGAACTATTACGATTAAAGTCCAGGAAGTAAGACCACCAAATATTAAATCAAATTTTCGTATATTAGATAATTTAAGTCTGGACAATCCTCCACTTTCTTCATCACGGGTAAAACCGATAGCCACCATAATAGCAATTAGCAGTGTAGAAAATATTAATACAGCCGGAATTAAGAAATTAAAGTTATTTGAGCTATTATTTGGCTCCACTACACTATTCACATAATCATTAGGCTCAGCTATGTTGTTTCCGAGCGTATCCGTCTGAGTCTGGGTAACTAATGTATCTTGGTAATCATTTATTACTCCTGTTAAGATAGTCTGAGTGATCTGGAAATTATTAGTTTGTACATCACCTCTAATTATAAGAGATGATGTAATATTAGGTGTTGTTGCTGAAGAATTTGGATCTGTAGTTGTTTGAGCAATGTTATCAGTCATAGCCACCATTGCATTGGAATAATTTTCAGGTATAATCAACTCCGCATCGATTTTTCCATTATTCAAAAGTTGATTAGCATTGCTTTCATTCGTTATGATAACGTTGAATAAATGCGTATTGGTATTCTGATATTTAGCATCCTTTAAATTCTGAGTGAGGCTATTACTATAATTTACTGCATCACCATTATCTAATGTCGATCCTTGATCATAATTGATTACTGCGAGATCGTGGGGACGGCTTCCCTGCTCCGAACTTATAAATAATCCAGAAACTATCATCAGCATCATTGGGAAAAGCAGAATAAAGATTAATCCTTTTTTATCACGTTTAATCTCTTTGAAATTTTTCATTGCAATAGTAAAAAACTTCATTTTGATTCCTCTAAACTGATTCCTGTTAATTCAGTAAAAACCTCTCCTAAAGTATTTTGATGCACTGACAGATTCTTTAAATGAACATTCGATTCTTTAATCTTATCAATAAGCAGGGGAAGTTTAATTATCGCATCCTTCATTCTCAAGTTAATTCTACCATTTACTTCATCAACCCAATAAATATCCTTAAGATCTTTCAGAGAATTAATAACTACTTGGTTTTTATTAGGGTTAGATAATTTAATATCCACTAAATCTCCCCCTTTAATGTCTTTTTTAAGATTTAATGGGGTGTCCATTCGAATGATCTGACCTTTATCGATAATTGCTATACGGTCTGATATACTATCAGCTTCGTCTAGATTATGTGTATTAATAATAACTATCTTTTCCATATCACGGAGTGATTGTATGTAATTCCATATGATAACGTGCGACTGGTGATCTAATCCATGAAACGGTTCATCCATTATTAGAATTTGTGGTTCATGAATCAAAGCCATTGCCAGATTCAAGCGGCGTTGAACACCATCAGAAAGTTTTGAAACAACAGTATCAGCATCATAAGTAAGATAAAGTTCATATAAAAGTCTCTCAACCTTTTGTTTTAGAATTTTTTTTGGTATTTTATACATATTCCCCATGAGATTAAGATTCTCTCTGCAAGTAAGATTATTCCAAAGAATCAACTCCATTGAACAGATACCAATATGTTTATTATTCAATAGTTTTGTTTCCTCATCATCAATTAAAATTCGATTATTATTTGATCTGAAAAATTCCATTATAGGATTTAATGAATTAACTTTATCTTTATCATTAATCCCTAGTAAACCTAAAATTTCACCTTTATTTACGTGCAAATCCAGAGCATTCACCAATAAATGCCTATTAAAATCTTCAATGTGCTTAATATTACTTCCTATTTTAGCATCCGACTTCTGTTTAATCTTATCAGGATTCATACTATCCAAATACGCGTCACATACTTCATCAACTGAACCTAGCATAACTAATTTACCCTTTTCCAGCCATATTGCTTTATTACATAAATTTCTGACTTGCTGTATTGAATGTGAAACGAATAGGACAGTTACGTCTTTATTAAGGAATGATTTCATCCTTTCTTCACTTTTCTTTTGAAATTTAGCATCACCCACAGATAAAATTTCATCTAGAATGAGTATTTCTGGTTCGGTTACAGTAGCAATGGAAAAACCTAACCGCATTCTCATACCTGAAGAATAATTCTTTAATGGAACATCTATAAAATCACTTAATTCTGAAAAGTCAACTATCTCATCAAATTTATTCTCAATAAAACTCTTAGGATAACCTAATAATGCACCATTTAAAAAAATATTTTCTCTACCAGTATAATTCTGGTCAAATCCAGCTCCAAGCTCTAATAAAGGGACTATTCTACCCTTAGTTTCAATAAAACCTTCAGTCGGTTTCATAACTCCTGAAATTAGTTTAAGTAATGTACTTTTTCCAGCACCGTTTAAACCAACTATTCCCAGTTTATCTCCTTTTTGCACTTCAAAATATATATTTTTAAGAGCCCAAAATTCTTGATAGAATATTTCAACATCATGTTTCAATAATTTAATTACATATTCTTTAAGGTTATCTACCTTTTCTTTACTCAAATTGAATTTCATGCCTATATTTTCAACTTTAATAACTGTTTGATCAATGGATTTAGAAGAGATTTTCATACCTCCCTAATTGCTTTATGAATTAATTTACTAATTGGTAATAATCAAAATCTTAAGGTATAAAATTAATTTAAACTTAATTATATTTTTACAATGTAATTAACATGAATTTTTTTTTAACTACTCCTTTTTTAATTAAACTTTTTATGATATTCATCAAATTAATTTTCAACTATATTTAAATATGTAATATGAATTTATCCTGATATTTATAAAATAATAGTAATCCTATGACCATGGCTGATATAGATGCTGTAATGGCAAATAATAATTGCATTGGATCAAATAATTTATCATATATAAATGAATCCCTAAATAGACTAATATACGCGAATAATGGGTTAAAAGTAAGTACAAATTGATATTTTGCTGGTATAATACTTGGAGGGAAGAAAATTGCACTCGAATACATTAAAAGAATTATGAAAACTGAATATAAATGTTCTATATCTCTAAAAAATACTGTTAAAGTAGCCAAGATAAGACCAGCGCCTATGACAAATAAGAGTAATAATATAAATGGTATAATAGCTAGGAACATGTATAATGAGAATGGAGCTTGAGTAACAATCATGACAAGGAAAACTACAATAATTGAGAGCAAAAAGGTTACAAAATTAGAAAGTGTAACACCTAATGGATACATGTATTTAGGTACATATAACTTTTTTAACATGGAAGCATTTAAATAAATTGATCTCATAGATGCATTGGTGGCTCCTGCCAAGAAACTAAACATTACACGTCCAGTTAAAAGATAAACTGGGTAATTCGGAATTGAATGCTTAAAAAAAGTAGAAAATATTATGGTTAATACTATCATGAATAATAATGGCTCTAAAAAACTCCAAAATATTCCTAACACTGATCTTCTATATTTAAGCTTTATATCTCTTTTTATTAGCTCAATCAGTAAAAATCTATACTTAATAAAGTTAACAAAAAACCTATGACTAAATCTATCGTCAAAAATCATTATTCCCTGTTTTATATGTTATATATAATATAATCTACTTTTATAAATATCATTAGTATATGAATTAATAATCTTACCATTTAAGTAATATTGAAAATAATTTTTATTCTTTATTTATCTGTTAATTGAGACTTCTAAATTGCACTTACGAATGCAAAGAATATCTGGGTATTTTTTTTATTATAATTAATCTTCGATATGATGAAAATTATGAAATAAAAATGTGTTTAATGTAAGAATTTCATTTTAAATAGTAACCTTGTAGGATATGTAGTTAATTCCCAATTCTTTTAACATATATCATTTTATACAGTTTCTAAATCCAAAAATGATTTGATATGATTAAGTTATAAGATTTCCTATTACATTAATAATTTATTAAAAATAATTAGTAAAATTTAATAATTAGATATGATTAACAATATTCAATTCTAAACAAATTAATAACTAATATGTTTAGATTTTAATAATATAATCATTGTTGGTGAAAATATTATAGAACAGAGTAAAACTTCAAAAAATGAAAATAAGAATAGAATTAAATTGAGTAAGCTTGTTTTATTTTTAGGATTAATATTCTTAGGATGTATTATTCTCTCTGGAGCTGTTAGTGCTGCTACTGTAAAAATTTCACCAGGTACTGATGCTATTAAGAATAGTATAAGTACTGCTCATTCAGGTGATACATTGAATCTTACCGCAGGTGTATATAATGAGCATGATTTAGTAGTTAACAAGAATTTAACCATCATAGGACCTACAGTTACCGGTAATAACACTCCTACTGCTATAATAAACGGGCAGAATTTGGGGAGAGTATTTACTATTGATTCAGGTGCTCATGTAACACTCAAATATTTATTAATACTAAATGGAAACGCTACAACCGACACTACTAATCCACATGGTGGTGGAGTTCTAAATATGGGTAATAGTACGCTTAACTTGGTTAACTGTACTTTAAAAAATAACATCGCAGAATGGGGTGGTGGCGTTTGTAATGAGCAGGGAACGGTAACCATTACTGATTCCAATTTAAACAACAACAACGTAACACGGGGTGGTGGAATCTTCAATGTTGGTACTTTGACTGTGACTGGTTCTAATATAAAAAATAACATTGTAACAGAGTATGGTGGAGGAATATCCAACAACGAAGGTAATTTGACTGTAATTAATTGTAATATAAACAATAATACCGCAGATCATGGTGGAGGATTATCCAACAACGAAGGTAATTTGACTGTGTTCAATTCCATTATAAGCGGTAATACTGCAATTAATGATGGTGGGGGAGGAATTTTCAATAGTGCTAATTTGAAATTGAATAATTCCAGTATAAATAATAACATCGCAAGCTATGGTGGTGGCATCTACAATATTGCTAATGTAACTATATTCAAATCCAATTTAAACAATAACATAGCTAATAATGTTAACAACCCATTAAATAGTTTAGGTGGTGGTATCTTCAGCGAATATCAGGGAAATGTAATTTTTATAGATTCAAATATTTTTAATAATACTGGATCAAATGGTGGAGGAATTGCCAATAGTTGTTGTAAGATGACATTGATTTCCACCAATGTTAAGAACAATACTGCCGGTTTTGGTGGCGGAATCCATAATAATCGCGGTATATTAACTTTGACTAATTCCACTATAGATTATAACACTGCAACTAAAGGTGGTGGCATCTTCACTTATGGTAATAGCATAGTAACGGGTTCCAATATAAATTTTAACAACGCAAATGAGTACGGTGGAGGAATATACAATAATGGTACTTTAGAATTGAACAGTTCCAATATAAACAACAATACCGTAAATGAGTATGGTGGTGGCATCTACAATATTGCTAATGTTACATTGACGAATTCTTTTGTAAATAACAATAAAGCTGAATTTGGCGGGGGCATCTTTAATAACCAGGAAACCTTGAAATTGAGCAGTTCTACTATAGATTATAACTCTGCAAGTAAAGGCGGAGCAATAGATAACTGCCAAGGAATAATTTCCATAGTATATAGTCAGATTGTTGGAAACACCGCATCTCAAGGCAACGCAATATTCAATTATGAAGGAACAGCGAATGCTGAAAGTAATTGGTGGGGTTCAAATAATAATCCATCCAGTAAAGTATACGGTGATGTTAATATCACGCCTTGGCTTACCACTCCATTAGTTGTGACTAATTTTGTTCCAACTAATAATGCGATTAAAGTGCCAGAAAATGAAGTAATTACAGTTACTTTCAACGAATCCATCAAAACAGGAAGCAATTGGATTGTCCTAACAAATAATAATGGAACAACAATTCCGATCTCGACAAGTATCAATAATAATATTTTAACAATAAAACCTTTAGCATCGTTAAACACTGGAAAATACAATTTAATCCTGCACACAGGCAGTATAACAGATCTAACAGGTAACAAACTATTACTTACCGGTATAATCTTCAATACGAACTAATCTTTAAAAAAAGTAATTAACTTAGCCAGAATTGATGCTTAAATGAGCCTATTAAGATCATACACTTACTTTTTCAATTATTTATATCAAATAAGTGCAGGAAAACATGAAAATTCTTCAAAAAAAGAAAAATACATTAATTTGATAATCAGATGAAAATCGAAAAGTGAATATCAAAATTTAATAAATTATTTATTTTAATCTTTTTTGGAACTCTATTCTTATTTTACATCTCTTTTTATAGTTTTTAATCTAATTAAATCATTCTCTAAAAAATCTATTATTATTACATAAAATATAATTATATTGAATACGATTTGGACCTATAATTCAATATTAAAAAATAAGAATCAAAAAAAAATATTAATATTCTCAAAAATTTTATAATATCTTAAAATATTTTTAATAAAAATAAAAATAATTTAAAGCTTAATAAAATTTTTGAAAGAAAAAAGATGGATTTAGATAATTGCAATAAAAAAATATATCAATATAAATAACTGAAATAGAAATTAAAGTAAATTAATATAGGTTAGCATAAAATTTAATTAATCCTCAAAAGGAGGCGACTCATGAAGAAACTGTGGAAAACTTTGATATGCCCAATTCTCAATCATATTAATGCTAATTATATTATAGAAATAGGGTCAGATGACGGTTTAAACACCATTAACATTCTAGAATATTGTAAATTTCATAATGCGCATATGACCGCTGTAGATCCTCATCCTAAATTTGATATTAATAAATATAAAAAGAAATATGGAGATAAATTTGAAATTTACACTGAATTAAGTTTAAGTAGAATACCTTTACTAAATGATTATGATGCAATATTATTAGATGGTGATCATAACTGGTATACTGTATATAATGAATTAAAAATAATTGAGAAACAATTTAAAAATAAAAAGTTTCCTATAGTGTTTATGCATGATGTTGGTTGGCCTTATGCACGAAGAGATCTTTATTACAATCCAGATAATATACCCGAAGCATTTAGACAACCATATAAAAAATTAGGGATGTATCCCGATCATACCGAATTAAAATCAGGTGGATTAAATTCTGATCTTTATAACTCTATTTATGAAAATAATCCGAATAATGGTGTATTAACTGCTGTAGAAGATTTCATTGATGAATCTAATTTAGAATTATATTTTGAATTAATTGATGTATTTCATGGATTAGGAATCTTGTTTACTCATAATGATGAAATTGAAAATTTTGTAAAGAAAACAATTAAAAATGCAGATTTAGTTAGTAGACTTGAAAAAGCTAGAGTAAATCGTGCAATAATAATCTCTCAATTAAAAAAACAAAATGATTCACTTAAAACTGAACTTAATGATAATAAAACTAAATTTAAGAATGTAGAGGATCAGTTCAATCAGATAGAGAATAAATTTGAGCAAATGGAATATAAATTAAGTTCGTCAGATAAAATAATTGAAGAGAAAGAAAAGCTATTAAAAGAAGCAGAAAATCATCTAAAATTATCAGATGAGTTAATTCAAACAAATACAACACATATTGAAGAACTGGAAAATAAATTGAAACAAACTAGAGATCAGTTAAATTCATCAGATAAAATAATTGAAGAGAAAGAAAAGCTATTAAAAGAAGCAGAAAATCATCTAAAATTATCAGATGAGTTAATTCAAACAAATGGAACGCTAATTGAAAAACTGGGAAAAAAAGAAGAAGAATTTGTTAAAGAATTGAATTCACATATTAGTAGACATGAAGCTGATTTTTTAGAAATTGAATATTTAAAAAATAGTGGCCGGCCAATTTTTCAGAGGTTAATTTCCAAGTTTCCTAGCTTATATATTCTTTTTAATATGAACGAAACAGGTATAAAAAATGCCTTAGTTAATATTAATGGATATAGGACCATTAAAAAGAATAATTTATTTAATATTGGTTTTTATTTAAAAAATTATAGTGAAGTTAGATTATCAGGAATGGATCCCATCTTACATTACATGTATCATGGTTTTAAGGAAGGTAAAAAACCTAATACCACATTCGATGCTAATTATTATTTAAAAACATATAAAGATATAAAAAATTCAAATTTAAACCCATTTGTACATTATAGTTTATATGGGAAAAAGGAAGGACGAAAAACTCATGAAATTATCTCTGTAAATAATAATAGTACAGAAACTATTCTTGAAAAAAGTAGCATTATAGCTAAACCCCAAAAAAAAGTTAATAAAAAATTATTAAATGATTTGGAAAGTAACTTTAAAGTTTCAATTATAATGCCTACTTATAATAGGAAATATATCATAAAAAGAGCCATTGATTCTGTATTAAATCAAACTTTCAAGAATTATGAGCTTATTATATGTGATGATGGAAGCACTGATAATACAGAAGAACTATTGAAAAAAGATTATGAAGATTATTTCAAATCAGGTAAATTTATTTACTTAGAACAAGTACATGCAGGTGTTTCAAAAGCTAGAAATACGTGTTTAGAGAGAAGTAATGGTGATTTAATAGCATATTTGGATACTGATAATTATTGGGAATATGAATATCTTGAAGAAATGGTGAGTTTGTTTCAGGATAATCCTAAATGTGATTCTGCATATTCTGTATTACAAGTACATAACTTCGTTGAAAATAAACATTATGTTCTTTACAATCTTTATGATAGAAATAAAATATTAAAAGGCAATCAAATTGATTTAAATGTGTTTATTCATCGCAGAAAATTATATGAATTGTTAGGAGGATTTAATGAATCATTAACTCGACTTGTAGATTGGGATCTTATTTTGAGGTATACAAGAGGTAACGACCCCTTATTTTTAAATAAAATATTAGTCCAATATTATGTCAAAGAAAATTTTGATAATATTTCATTAAAAGGTAGTTACGGAGAACATCGTGCTAAAATTTATGATATTCATTCTGATGAAATAATTAATCGAGGTGTATCTAAAAATAATTTTATTACAGATCCTTTTATTACATTACAATATCTTAAATCAAAGAAACCAATCTATAATTTTAATTATTTAAAGATTGCAGTTTTTATAGAAGGTGAATTAAAATCTTTAAAATCTTGTCCTTATCTTCGTTTATATTCACCTTTAAAACAGCTCTGCTTAAATGAACATTTCAAAATTTTTGTTTATGGTAGGGATGATTTTGCTAATGTAGATGTTAATAACATATTAAATTGTAAATTATTTGATGCTATAATTATCCAGAGAAGTGCTATTGACCTTGAAGATTCTAAAATTATTTTAAAAAAGTGTAAAGATAATAATATTAAGGTTATATATGAATCGGATGACGATTTATTGTCAATAGATAAGAGTAATCGAGATTATAATTTTTTAAAGAAAAGGATTATAGCTATGGATTATTTGATTAAAAATTCTAATTTGATAACAGTATCTACTAATGTGTTATTCAATCGTTTTAATAATATTACTAAAACTACTATTGTACGAAATTACTTAGTTAATGAATTGAAACCAATAACAAATGTAAAAACAATTAAGAGTAATAATTCAATTGATATTGGATATTATGGTACTTTAACACACGATGATGATTTGTTAATGATTAAAGATTCAATATCTAAAATAGTCAAGAAATTTAAAGAAAATTATAATTTTGATGTTAAATTTCATATTATTGGTGGTATGAATAAAAAACACGAAGAATCATGGTATTCTAAAGTTGAAATTCCAAAAGATTCGACCGATTTTGTCTCATTTATGAATTGGATTAAAAATAACGTTAAATATGATATAATGCTTGCCCCTTTAATGGATACACAATTTAATAATGCTAAGAGTGAATTAAAGTATATTGAATATTCTGCTTTGGGTATGCCTGGAATATATAGTGATCTCCCACCATATAACTCAGTTATTAAAGATGGAGTCAATGGATTACTTGCTAAAACCAATGAAGATTGGGAAGAAAAAATAGAAAAATTAATTTTAGATCAAGATTTGAGAATTAAAATAGTTGAAAATGCACAAAAAGATATTAATGAAAACTATTTGCTAGAAAATAGGGTTGAAGATTGGCAAAATATATTGCATAATATTACAGAAATAAAAAAATCAAGAAATTTTAAAATCTCTATAATATTGCCAATTCATAATATGGAAAAATATTTACGAAAAACTTTAGAATCTATTGAGATGCAGACTATTGGCTTAGAGAATTTAGAAGTTATAATGATTAATGAAGCTTCCTCAGATGGATCTAAGTTAATAATTGATGAGTATGCACATAAATATGAGAATTTTATAGCTTTTCATTTACCAAAAAGCAGCGGAACCCCTGGAAAACCCAGAAATATTGGTATCGAAATGGCTAGTGGAGATTACATAATGTTTATTGATCATGATGATTTTTATTCTGATGATGCATGTGAAATTCTCTATAATAAAATCTCTAAAGAAGGAGTAGACATTGTATCAGGTATTTATAACTTTGTACACGATACGGATATAAAACCATTGCATGATAAACGAATATTCGAAAATAAAAGCGAGTTCAAAGTTAAAAATATAGCTGAAAAGGAAGAATTATTAACTTTACCCCCTGTTGTTTGGTCAAAAATATTTAAAAGAAGTTTCATAATGGATAATAATTTACGTTTCCCCGTTGGTGTTCTTGCAGAAGATCTCATATTTTTATCTACAGCTCTTCTAAAAGCTAACGGGATTATATTTTTAGATCATGCCATTTATAACTATAGAGTCCTTGTTAAAGATGGAGAATCCTCTCTTTCACAAAGACGTGATATAAATTGGTTTAAGGGAGTTTGTGATGCACGTAAAACTATATGGGATACTTACCAAAAAGAAGGAAAAGAAAATCATTTTAAATATATTTGTAAATACAGCTTAAATTATTTATTAGAAGTATTTACAAAAACTAATATGAAATTTAATGACAAATACGAAGTATTAGAATACATACACTGGATTTTTGAAAAATCAAATGATTATGGTATAGATCCCCCAAAAAAATATGCAAATTTATATAATTCAATAATAGAAAAGGACTATAAAAATGCGATCATAATTTCTGAAAATCTTTCATAAAAATATTCTCTTCATTATGTCATTTTAAATTATAATGTAACTGCTTTCAAATAACTTATTAAAAATAA
Source organism: Methanobacterium sp. (assembly GCA_015661405.1). Lineage (GTDB taxonomy): Archaea > Methanobacteriota > Methanobacteria > Methanobacteriales > Methanobacteriaceae > Methanobacterium_A. The sequence goes on along the minus strand of JACWMK010000012.1, from coordinate 8,558 downwards.
AACTATTTAAAATCCATCCGAAGATAAATTATGCCTATTTTATATTTTCTCAGCTAATATAAATTCATTAAGTGATAATTTATTGGATGCAAATTCAACGCTGCGTATAATGAATCCCTTTTGATTAATTAAAAATTTTTTTAATTTATTATTCAATAATTCATCATCTGACAATTCAATAATTAACAACCCGTTTTCATTTAATTTTTCAATTAAATACGTAAGCGTTCTATCATAATTCAGGTTAAATTCTGTGTTCACAATTAAAATGTCTGTTTTATTTAAATTTTCAAGTATATTATCCAGATTTTCATTTATATTTCCTTTAGAATACCTTTTATTTGCAAGTGAAAACATTTTCCTGAATTTTTTATGAACAATGTTATGCTTTAATAATAAAGTACATTCAAGTGAACGATATATTTTATCCGATTTTGCAATAATTCTGTATATCGCTCTTTCAGAACTATCAGACTTGCATGAAGTGCAAATATTATCAACCAGTTCATTATTACAAATATTACAATATTCAAAAGCTAGTTTATCAATATAATGTAAATCATTTAATAGTAAAGGATGTGCAGCAGTAGTGTTTTCATCCAAATACGTATAGTATTCCGGCTGAGTCTTCTTAGTTAGGGATATCCATTTAGTAATTTCGCCTAATCTCCAACCTTTACTTTCCAAATAATAACTATATTCAACATCCATGTAATCTTGCGGAAGTAGTGGATTAAATCCACCACATTGCATATAAGCTTCTCTTCTAAGTATGTAGATTCCGCCCTGAACGTGTTTAAACTTAGTTTCATCCTTATCTGCAATGTAGTCTTTATTCCTAAATTTTTCAAAGAATTTTTGTTTTTGATAAGTTTGACCGTTATAATATGGTGGGGAATAGATTAAAGTACCTGCAATTCCTACGTTTTCATTATTTTTCATGTAATTTATAGCTTTGAGTTCCCATTCATGTTTTAAGATGAATGCTTCATTGCTGCAAATATAAATAGCATATTTATTATCCATTTCTTCCAAAGCAATATTAGATGCAGGACCGCATAATATGTTTTCATTAAGAAATATTAATCTAATATTTGGGTGTGATTCTGCATATTTTAAAAGAAAATCTTTAGATTTTTTGTCACTACAATTATCAATAATCGTTAAATCAAATTCCATTCGAGTGTACTTAAAGATTCTATCAAGTATATCCTTTAAAGTTTCCAAATCTTTATATCGTCCTTTTTGATGTGTTACCATAAATAAATCAATTCTATTATTAGCCCAAATATCAAGCATAGTCTTAACAGTTCCTTCAACGTTTGAAACGTTCTGAACTAAATTTTGAGCATGTTTTATAATCATGAAAAGACCATTTTCATCCATATTTTTAATATATGATATTTTATTGGCAAGGACAACTGGATCATCGGGATCAACAATAAATCCATTATAATTATCTATGACAAATTCAGGAATAGATGAAATATTTGTAGTAATTATAGGAGTACCATAAGCCATGGCTTCGAAAATAACAGTGGGCATTCCATCCATATCACCATCAGAAGCTATTCTACAAGGTAATATAAATATATCTCCATCTTCATATGCCTTTTTAATAGCTTCATCACCTTTAATCAGGCCTTCCATAACCACATTTTTAAGATTTAATTCATTTATCAAATTTTTTAAATCCTTTTCTAAAGGACCATAACCATAAATTTTAAAAATCAAATCTTCATTCTCTAAAACTTTAGCTGCCTTAATAAGAGTATCAATCCCTTTTTTTTCAACAAAACGAGTGACCGTAATAACATTTTTAATTTTTCGTTTAAATCTAGAAGACTCAATATTTATAGCACGCTCTATATTATAATTTGTAGCCTGCCTCAAAAACATGAGTTTTCCTTCAGGAACACCTTTTTCAATTAAATAATCGTAATGAAACTTCCCCAACACAAAAATCTTTTTACAATATTTACTTTCACCTATTTCGTCAACTTTATTCCTCTTAACATTTCTATTATGAAAAATGTCAATGGCATGAGCAGATACAGTGAATGGTACACCTGTTTTTTCTGCTGCAGGAAGTGTTAAACGAGTACAGGCAGGATAAACAAAATGCGTATGTAATACATTTATTTTATATTCATTAATTTTTTTAGCTAAATCTGATGAATTTTTAATTTTAATAGCCTCAATATCGAAATTTAGTTCAGCCTCTTTATCCGGCTTAACTTTAAAGAAAACTTTCACATCATAATTATTTTCCACTAACCATCTAAGTTCATTTATAACGAAAGTTTGGGAAAACGCAGGAAAATCCCATAAAACATAGCCTATTCTTAAATTAGTAAGTTCTCTTCCAATCATTTCATTATTATGCAATTTATTAATTTTTAGACGATTATCATCTAAATTAACGTTATTTGAAATATTATTCAATTCACTACTTAAGTAATATTTAGTTAATACCTCATTTACGAAATATGGTTCATTTAAACGAGTATATCTTAAAATGAAATCCCAATCAACAAGTCTAGTTAATGACTCATCAAAACCGCCTAATTGATCATAAAGGAATCTTTTATGCACAAAAACATTAAGATCAATGTAGCTACCTTTTAACAATTGATTTCGATTATATTTAGTATTTCTAATAAATTTCCTGTCTTTATAATCATCAGTTACTTCCATAGAACAATATGCAGTATTTTTATTATTATTTGATAATGATGAAATCATTTTTTCAAGAAAAGTATCCAACCAATAATTATCCGAATCTAAATATGCTATAACATCACCTTTAGCTTCATTTAATCCCTTATTACGAGCTTTACTTACTCCGAAATTTTTTTGTTTAAAATATTTAATTTTACCACTTTTGAGAAGTTCTCCATAATTCATTATAATTAGAGACTTTGTGTCATCTGTGCTGCCATCATCCACTATTATAAGCTCATAATTCTCGAAAGTTTGATTTAAAACAGAATCAATAGCTCTTCCAATAATACCCTCTCTATTATAAGTGGGCATTATAATAGACACATAATATTCATTTTCAATCTGCTCCCTTTCTCTGAATGGTAATCTACTTATTTCCAGATTTTTGAAAGTTTTTCTTCCTTCATTTATTCCATGTAAACTATAATGTATTAATGGATTTAAATCTAAATTTTCAACATCCGCATATGTTTTTAAATAATAATCCCCATCGAAAGATGGATTAGGTTTTCGACCTTCTTTAAAGCCAAAATATATATAATGAATCAATGGGTCTGCACCAGATAACCTAACATCATTATTATTTTTTAAGTAGTACCCTATATCAAACAAATGAAGTTTTTTAATAGCCTTGTAACCTTTCATATTATTCAAAGCAATGCTAAAACTTTGATTTTTCCTATTAAATAGAATATAAATACCAGGAAATCTTGAAATCAATCTTTGTTTAATTGATCTTCTATTATTGTTTAAATATTCCATTTCATAAAAACTAGCTGTGAGATTACTGATATGAGATTTCAATTCTTTAATCTGTTTTCTATCTACTAGCATCCGTTCCAAAAACAAGTCTTTTTCTACATCAAATAATCCGTTTATAAATTCCAAATTTTCTTCCGATTGAATAAATTCTTCTTCTAAATGATCCAATTTTAATTTTATATTCTTCATTTCTTTTTCAAATGACTTATTTAAAGCATTTGATTTAGAATTTACAATGCTATTTTTTATTCTTTTATTCTTCAAGCATTTCACCAAATTAATGCAATGTTTACCAATTTAATTTATTATTATATTATTCATAATAATTAATTACTAAAACAAGTTACAATAAGAGAGATTACTATATAATTAGATTTAAAGATATTCTTCTATTAAAATTTTTTTTAAAAATTTAGCTCTATTATAATATGTATGATTTTCTAATACGAATTTTTGTAATTCTTTTACTTTCAAGATTCTTTCATCTTCATTAGATAAATAATACTCTATTAAATTATTTAACTCTTCTTTTGAGTGGAAAACCGGTAATTTACCTTTGAAAGTTTCTTCTGCTCCTATAACTCCGTTAGTTAACACTAAAATTCCGCAAGCTAAGGCATCATAAACTCGACTATTAACTGCACCGAAATTTTTAGCTCCACGGTTAACATCGTCGATAACAATTTTTGTAGAAGCATATAGTTTGGGTAACTCAAAATAATTAATGAATCCCTGATAATATAACTTGAATTTATCAAAATCTTCCCAATTCTTACCGAATAACTTAAATTTATAAGGTATACTATCAGGATCCAAAAATTCAATGATATCCCGAGGATAACCCCAATAACTACCAGTGAAACAATAATCACTGACAAATTCCTCACGTGGCTGGACACCATTGTTAAAATTATTAGGATTAGTGGCAATTGGCAATAAAAAAGTTTTTAATTCTGTTTTCTCTTCTATAAAATTACATGCAGTTTCACTAGATGCAAATATAAAATCATATTTTGATAATCCCGGATTATAAATCCATCTTTCAAACCAATTGCGAGGCCAAGCAATTTTAATTAAAGATCTATTTGAACACCTAATTTTACGAGGATCATAAGACTCTAACATGGATATTAAAATATCAACATCTGATCCAACATCATACCAATCATGTAACCCTTTCCTTGTTAAAAAACTTATATTCCAACCAAATTCCTTTAAACTATCACCTAACTCAGAAGCCGTGAAATAATCTCCAGCGAAAACGTTTTCACCTTCATCTGTAACTAAAAAAGCTACATTTAATGATTTTTCTGAGAAAACCTTTTTGTTATAAATTTTATCCATTATAAATTGTTTACGTAACCATTGATCCCATTCTTGTTGGAATAATTTCTCTTCTTGTAATTCTCTTTTTTTTATCGCCGGGGTTTTCCCAGTTATTTGGTTTTCGAATTTATAATTGAATAATAGTGCTGTAGAACAATAGATATTATTATATCCTTTTTTGAGGAATTTAAGGCATATATCAACATCTTCCAAGCTATTATTGTATCTTTCATCAAAACCGTTTACTTTCAAGTATTTATCTTTCTTAACTAATAATGTTAATGCAGTGACAGCTGCCCTAAATTGTGAATTTTTATTAATATCACCAAATGGTTCATTATTGTTTATTTTATATGGTTTTATGAATCCATTACCATCTTCTTTGAAAACTATACCTTCATGTTGTGTTTTAAATGAATTATGATTATTATATGGTGATTTTGAGCAATCTGGATAAACTAGTTTGGCACCTACTGCTCCTATATTTTCAGATTTTAGGGCAGCTTGCATCATTTGGTTGAGCCAACCGTAAGTGGGTTCTAAATTATTATTTAATAGTAATAAGAATTCACCCTTAGCTATTCCGGCTGCTTGGTTGTTTGCTTGTGAAAAAGATTTGTTATTAGTATTTCTTATAACTGTTAATGGTAATTTATTTGATAGCTTTTTTAGAAAACTTATTGATTTATCAGTGGATGCATTATCCATTAATATAATTTCATAAGAGGGATACTGAATATTTTCTTCAAAATCCTTAAATAATCGTTTTAAATGTGTGTATCCGTTTCTATTTAATATTATTATAGATATTAATGGAGCATTATCTTCAAATGGATGTAAATTTATGAGGGATAAATTTTTATTCTTTATATATTCATATTTTTCATTAATCTCTTCTTTAGTCAAAATTATTTCTGGTTCTTTATTATTTCGTAAATCTGTATAAGTAAGTTTAAACTTCATTGAGTGGATTCGATATTTTGTTGAGTAATAATAGTCCTTGAAATCGTTTCTAATGATTCTTAAATGTTTATTGGAGACAATTAATTCTCTTAAAGTAAACCATCGTTTGTTCATAGAATCACCAGTAAGAAGGAAATGTTTGTTTATATGGAATATTAAAAAATATTAATAGATCGAATTTTTTTCAGAAACTGTGAATTATGGTTTAAATTCTATAGATTTTTCAGTTGGATTGAATTTCTAATTCGAAAATAAAAACTGATTCCCTAAAAATTATTTTCTAATCTGATTTGAACGGACAAGCATCCCATAAATCATTAATATTAAAATCTAATTTATAATGGTCATAATCATCCAATATATCATCAATAGATGTATCCGTTTTAATTTCTAGTTGATGCTCTTCTGCTCTTCCTACTGAATAGAAGTAATCAAAAAATTTAAATCCATCACCGATTACATTATCCGAGAATTTAATCCATTTAGAGGGTACACCATAAGCATCGGCAGCTATAATACCATGAAGTGAACTAGAAGCAATTTTACTGCAACTACATATCTGATCCACAACTTGATTAATCCCACCATGTATATCAATCAGGAGTACATCCGGATAATCCATAAAACTAGTCGGTACACAATTTTTATCATAAAAATGTGGAATAACACCTAGTTTATATTTTCTCCGTTTTTCAGGCTTATAAAATTTAGGATATAGTAATGCAGGATCTCCATAAATCTCAGGACAGTGATAACCTTGATTTAATAATATATCCCTAGTTAGAGGACCTCTCACCGCACATATATCTCTTGGTTGTACATTCAACCGATTAGAATCCGATATAAAACCCGGACCCCATAAAATCAAATTATTTCCACAACTAGAATAGTTATGTTGTAATATGCTACCTATTACCGCATATACTGGCTTATTGGTAACATTGTGCAAATCTTTTGTAAAATAAACCGGTTTTTTCCTCGAAATCTCCTGAATCAAGATTGGATTAAGTACATCTCCCCAATTATTTGCGCCACGATTATGGGGTTTCCACCAATACGCTAGTATATCTTTATCTAATAATAATCGGGAGTTTTCGTAAACAGATTTAATAACTGATTTTAATGTCATAATAATCTTATTTCAGGTAATTAAATTTCCCCAAATTAAGCATGCATAAAATTTTTTTTTCTTTCTTGAAATTATTTATATACTCAAATGTTTTAATATTAATAGTATTATTATAAAAAAATTTGAAAATATTTATATTTATTAAGTAGATTAAACTAAAATAATACTTTATTAAACAATTGATTTTTACGCATATAAAGCATCGTCATATTAAAATTAATTCATTAGAAAAGAAAATATTTATATTAAACATTTTGTGATGTTTTAGCTATTTTTTTAATCATACGGATTTGAAGAAAATGATTTAGAGTATGAATAGAAAATGAATAAATTTTTTTATTTAGGCATAAATCAAATTTTTTTTCTAATTCTTTAGAACAAGCATTAAAAAATGTTTTTATGGGAAAATGTCGGTTATGAAAGTTTATAAGAATAAAGATTCTTCAAAAGAAGAAAATAAAATTCATCACTTACAGTCTTATAATATAAAAGTTTCAATAATAATCCCACTTCATAATGTCGAGAAATACTTAAGACAATGTTTGGATAGTGTTGTTAATCAAACATTAAAAGAAATTGAAATCATATGTGTAAACGATGGCTCAACGGATAATTCACTTCAGATTTTAGAAGAATATGCAAAAAAAGATGATAGAGTAAGAATAATTAACAAAAAAAACATGGGGGTTGGGGCAGCTAGAAATACGGGTCTAAAATATGTAAAAGGGGAGTATATAGGTTTTGTAGATTCAGATGACTGGGTGGATGAAACTATGTTCGAGAAGCTATATAGAAATGGTAGACTTCATAATAGCGACATTGTAATGTGCCCCATAATCCCAATTAATGAAAATGATGAAGAAATAAGTTATCAACGATCAGGTAATATTCCATATTATAATTTGAATTATTTTAACGATGAATTTAATGATTGCTCATTTAATTATATCAAAACTAAAGATTTTATTTTCAAAATAGCTGTAAATGCTTATAATAAGATTTATAGAAGTGAATTTATTAATAGAATAAATGCTAAATTCCCTGAAGGTTTGATTTTTGAGGATAACCCTTTTTTTTACTACACCTTTTTGAATGCAAAGCGTTCCTCTTTAGTTAGAAAGTTACTTTATTTTCATAGAGTTAATAGAGCAGGTTCACTAATATCAAAAGGAGATAAAAGATTTTTTGATATAATTAAAATCCAAAACCTAATTATAAATAACTTTTTATCACTTCCTGATTGCGACGATTATGAAATTGATTTATTAAATCATAAAATAAACGTAATCATTCTTCGTTATTTTCAAGTTTCTGAAGAAAATAGACAAGAATTTTATGAGCTTATTAAACAAGATTTTAAGAAAATGAATTTAAATAATGATGTAATAGATCATTTAAATTTAAACATAAAAACAACTTTTTTACATGTAATAAAATCTTATTCTCATATAGAATTCGAATTACGCGAAGAGAAGTATAATCTCATAAACAGAATTAACAATTTGACATCTCAAACTAATCAACTCTTAAAAAATACTAATCAATTAACCCAAGACAACACTCAACTAACCCAAGACAACAACCAACTAACCCAAGACAACAACCAACTAACCCAAGACAACAACCAACTAACCCAAGACAACAACCAACTAAA
>JACWMK010000058.1 GCA_015661405.1 Methanobacterium sp. | reverse complement strand
GACACTCAACTTGCAGAAACCTATGATTTAATTGCTAGAATAGCTCCTGATAATAGTAAAGAAGCTTTCACTTTTTTATTAAAGAAATGGGATATAAAAAATATTAAAAGCATAATAATAGCGAAAAAAGCAGGTTTAAGTAGAGAAGAAACCTTGGAGTTCATTGTACCATTCGGGACACTGCATGATAAACTTGATACTCTGATCGATGGCGAAAATATTAATGATGTTTTATCAGGACTTGAAGGAACTGAATATCCTCAATTATTAGAAGATCTAATTCCCGCATATGAAGAGACAGGAGTTTTACTGCCCCTAGAAGCTTCTCTTGAGAAATATTTACTCGAAAATCTTTTAAGAACAACAGCAACTCCGGAAGAGGATAATACTTCTTTTTTACATAAATATGTAGGAAACATAGTAGATACTACTAATATTAAGACTATTTTAAGGGCTAAAATTGATGGTTTAAAATTTGATGATGTAGAACCGTATATGATTTCAGATGGTTATCAAATCAGAGAATGGAAGTTAAAAGATCTAATGGAAGCAGAAGATGTTGCTGCAGTTATTAATGGTTTAGAAGGTACAGATTATGCACCATTACTTTCTGAAGAACTACCAAAATATTCAGAAACGCGATCTGTTTCAACTTTTGAAACTGCTCTTAATAATCACGTGAATCAAGAAGCCAAAAAAATAGCATTAAAAAATCAATTTGGAATTGGACCTATGATTGGTTTTTTAAATAGTAAAGAAGTAGAAATAAAGAATTTAAAAATCATAGCTCGAGGTAAAAGAGAAGAGAGTTTCACTTCTTCAATGATTAAGGAGATGTTAATATGAAATCAAACATTGCCGTAATGGGTGATCCAGATACCGTAACCGGTTTCATGCTAGGAGGTATTAAAGAGGGTTATCCAGTTAGAAACATGGAAGAAGCAGATCAAACGCTTGAAAAACTCATTAAGACTGATATTTCCATTATTATAATTACAGAAAAAATAGGTGATGAACTCAGAACTAATATTGATAAATTGACTAAGGAAAGAACTTTACCGATGATAATTGAAATACCTGATAAAAACGGTTCGATTGAAAGAGAATCTGAGCCATTAAATAAACTTATAAAACGAGTAATTGGTGTTGAGATGATAAAATGATTACAGAAGGAAAAATAATAAAGATAGCAGGTCCTGTTATAACCGCTAATGGTATGAGGGGAACTCAAATGTACGAGATGGTAAAAGTCGGTGCAAACAAGCTTATCGGTGAAATAATCGAACTTGAAGGTGACACTGCAACCATTCAAGTATACGAGGAAACTGCCGGTATGAAGCCTGGAGAAATAGTAGAAAGTACCGGAGGACCATTATCAGTGGAACTAGGACCAGGAATCATCGGATCCATATTTGATGGTATCCAAAGACCATTAAAAACAATCAAAGATCTAGTTGGAGATTATATTGAAAGAGGAATAGATGTTCCAGCATTACCTAAAGACAAAAAATGGAAGTTCACTCCTACAGTGAAGGTTAATGATGAATTAAAAGGTGGAGATGTAATAGGAGAAGTTCAGGAAACTTCAACTGTAAAACAATTGATAATGATTCCTCCTAATCTATCCGGTACCTTAAAGAGCATTGTTACTGAAGGTGAATACACTGTAGTAGAAGATATTGCAGAAATAGAAGGCCCCAATGGAATAATAAAAATTCAAATGATGCATAAATGGCCTGTACGAAGTGGAAGACCATATAAAAATAAATTAGACCCAGATATACCTTTAATTACTGGTCAAAGAGCTCAAGATACCTTTTTCCCAATAGCTAAAGGCGGAACTGCAGCCATACCAGGCCCATTCGGATCAGGAAAAACAGTAACCCAACAACAGTTAGCTAAATGGGCAGATGCTGATATCATAGTCTATGTGGGATGCGGTGAACGTGGAAATGAAATGACTGAAGTTTTAAAAGAATTTCCAGAGTTAGAAGATCCTAAAACAGGTAACCCACTTATGGACCGTACAATACTTATCGCCAACACATCTAACATGCCAGTAGCAGCTAGGGAAGCTTGCGTATATACTGGAATTACCATAGCCGAATATTTTAGGGATATGGGATATGATGTGGCACTAATGGCTGATTCAACCTCCCGTTGGGCTGAAGCTATGAGGGAGATTTCAGGAAGACTGGAAGAAATGCCCGGTGAAGAAGGATACCCTGCTTACCTAGCATCACGATTAGCCCAGTTCTACGAACGAGCAGGTCGAGTAACCACAGTGGGAACTGAAGATAAAATATCCTCTGTAAGTGTTGTCGGAGCAGTATCACCACCTGGTGGAGATCTCTCTGAACCAGTAACTCAGAACACGCTACGTATCTCTAAAGTATTCTGGGCTTTAGATGCTTCACTTGCAGATAAAAGGCACTTTCCATCAATAGACTGGTTGCAGAGCTACTCTCTTTACATTGATAGTATAGAAGGATGGTGGAAAGAATCTATTGCTGAAGACTGGAGAACAGTTAGAGATGAAGCTATGATTTTACTGCAGAAGGAATCAGAACTACAGGAAATCGTGCAACTAGTAGGACCAGATGCTTTGCCAGACAAGGAGCGAATTACCTTAGAAAGTACTCGTATGATCCGGGAAGATTTCCTACAACAGAATGCTTTTCATGAGATTGATACTTACTGTTCACCATCTAAACAGTATCAAATGATTAAAACCATTATAATGTTCCAGGAGCATGCTACTGCTGCCCTAGATCGGGGAGCAGCCCCTGATAGTCTTACTGCTTTAACTGTTAAAGAGGATATTGGTAAAATGAAATATATTCCTGAAGCTGAATTTGATGAAAAAATCAAAGAGATCCAGGATTTAATAGTTAAACAAACTAATGAGGTATAAAAAATGAAGGCTAATATTAAAACAAGGGAATATACAACAGTATCGGAAGTTGCTGGTCCTCTTATGATCGTTGAAGGTGTAGAAGGTGTTGCTTACAATGAGATAGTTGACATTGAAACACCCTCTGGAGAGATGAGAAGAGGGCAAGTCCTAGAAGTCAAAGGAGATATTGCTGTAGTACAAGTCTTTGAGGGAACTAGAGATCTGAACACTTCTACAACCAAGGTTCGATTTACCGGTGCAACTGCACATATTGGTGTTTCATTGGATATGTTGGGAAGAGTATTTGGTGGTACTGGTAATCCTATCGATGGAGGACCTGAAATAATACCTGATCTTGAATTGGATATTAATGGAAGTCCTATGAATCCATCAGCAAGAGATTTCCCTGCTGAATTTATACAAACCGGTATATCTACCATTGATGGTATGAATACCTTAGTTAGAGGGCAAAAGTTACCAATCTTTTCTGGATCAGGATTACCTCACAATGAACTAGCTGCTCAGATTGCTCGACAGGCTAAAGTATTAGCTGAAGAAACAGAATTTTCTGTTGTATTCGCAGCTATGGGTATTACCCATGAAGAAGCTAATTATTTCATGCGAGATTTTGAAAGAACTGGAGCATTAGAGAGAGTTACCGTTTTCATGAACCTAGCTGATGATCCCGCTATTGAAAGAATCATTACTCCCCGAATGGCCCTTACTACAGCTGAATACTTCGCTTTTAAACATGATATGCACGTTCTAGTCATTCTAACTGATATGACTAACTATGCTGAAGCATTGAGAGAAATTTCGGCTGCACGTGACGAAGTTCCCGGAAGAAGAGGGTATCCAGGTTACATGTACACTGATTTAGCCGGTCTTTATGAACGAGCAGGCCGTATAACTGGCAAAAAAGGTTCCATTACCCAAATGCCTATCTTAGTTATGCCTCAAGATGATATAACTCACCCTATACCAGATCTTACGGGTTATATTACTGAGGGGCAGATCGTTCTCTCCAGAGAATTGCATCGTAAAGGTATATTCCCACCAGTAGATGTATTACCTTCACTTTCAAGATTAATGAGTGGTGGTATCGGTGATGAAAAGACCAGGGAAGATCACAGTGGTGTATCAGATCAGTTATATTCAGCTTATGCTGAAGGACGTGATTTAAGGGATTTAATGGCTGTTGTAGGTGAAGAAGCATTAACTGAACGTGACCGTAAATTCCTGAGTTTTGCCGATGATTTTGAGAATAAATTCATGACTCAAACCAGAGATGAAGACAGAACTATACAAGAAACATTAGATTTAGGTTGGGAGTTATTGAGTCTATTACCTGAAACAGAGCTTAAAAGAGTGCGTGCAGAGCACATTCCCAAATATCACCCTGCTCATAAATAAAAAAAATTCTATTCTATTTTTTATAGAGTGATACAATGGCACAAGAAATGATAGAAGGTATAAATCCAACAAGGATGGAACTTCTAAAATTAAAACAGAGGGAAAAATTAGCAATTAAAGGTCATAGTCTTCTAAAAGAGAAGAGAAATGCCTTAATAATGGAGTTCTTCAATATATTAGAACGAGTGAAAGGATCTCGTGAAAATGTATCTGAGAAACTTAAAGATGCTTATAAGGATTTAACTGCATCACAGATTATAATGGGTGACTTAGCTGTTAAAAAAGCTGCCATGTCTGTTAAAGAATCAGTGAATGTAGATATTGAATCTAGGAGTATTATGGGTGTAGTTGTACCGGTAATGGATTATGATGTTCAACAAAGGAATATCGTTGAAAGAGGATATGGATTTATGGACACATCTGTTAAACTAGATGAAGCCGCGAAAGAATTTGAAGAATCCTTAGCCCTTATAATAGAATTAGCAGAAGTTGAGAAGACAATTATATTACTGGCAAGCGAGATAGAATCAACTAAACGAAGAGTTAACGCTTTAGAACACATAATAATCCCTAGAATCAAAAATACTGTTAAGTATATCGAGATGAGATTAGAAGAAATGGACAGAGAGAACTTTGTACGGCTAAAAATGATTAAGAAAACCCTGGAAATGGAGGCCTAGGTTATGGTTAGAATAATAACAAAATATGATCAAGTAAAACATGAAATGGCCGAACATGCCAAGCCAAGCCTAGAATTCAGTATAGGAACAATTTCAGGAAATTTAAGAGCCATAATAGCTGCTGAAGAGATGAAATTCAAAGCAGGAGAAATTAAATCTATTAAAATTAAAGAAATAAAAATGCACTCTAAAAAAATCTGTTTTTTAAGCGCTTACGCTTCAAATAAGTATGGTCATGCTATGGCAGTTGGTGAACCAACTTCCCTACCCATTAGCATGGATAGAAGTGCAGATCATGCGATGTTTGCAGCTGCTGTAGATTGTGAAATAAAAGTAGATGATTTACTGGGTGTTTTAATTCTTTTACCTGTGGATCTCGTCCATAAAGATTATAAGTAATCCCTTAGTTTAATCAAAAATTTTTGATTTGAACTAACCTAATTATTTTTTTTAAAAGATTAATTTTCTCCCATAAAAATGCTACTTAACCATAAAAAATAACATTAGTTGATTATTTCATAAATTAATTTCAATAGTAATGTAATTATTATAAATTAACGTTTTTATGACTAACCATTCTAACAAGGCAGATCGTCTTTTAAAAAAGCAGATTTTAAGTTTGAACAGACATCTTCCCCGTCAAAGAAAAAGTCTTAAAGAGCTTTTAGAGGAAGATAAACCTCATGTAGTAGGTGTTGATGGTACTAGACAACGCTTTAAAACCTCTGAAATTAAAAAAATAGCTGAAATGATCCCAATAGATCAACATCACCTTCTAAAACTTCCAATCTATTTAGAAATCGAATCACAAACGTCAGGAACCCGTATATCTGGAAAACTAGAATTAAAAGTTGTGTGCCATATTCTAAATTTGAAAGACTGTACAAGTGAAAAATATATTTACCGACCTGAGATGAGGATAATAAGAAAAGAACTTCCAACTACTACTCAATACATTTTCCTAGTCAGATGAATTTAAATTTTATCTCAGATTAAGGTTTATAAACTTTTTAAATCTAATATAATTTTAAATAGTTTCGTATAAATTTGAGGTTAAAAGAATTTTTATGATTAATTTAATTTTATCCAAATTATTGAATGAAAATATTAATTTATTCTATTTAATAAATGGGATTAATAACTATTTTCTGAATTTATTAATGCCAATTATAACTAATTTCGGAAGTTTGATTGCTTGGATTTTGATATGCATTTTTATATACATTTTTGGTGGTAGTTATGGTCGTAAAGTGGCAGTATTATGCTTAATAGCTTTATTTGTAACAGATATCATAGTTATTTCTTTAAAATATGTGGTGGTAGAACCAAGACCATTTTTAACCCTGCCCAATGTAAATTTATTAATGACTGTATCTGGCAATTCTTTCCCTTCAGGACATACTGCATCATCATTTACTGCTGCCACAATAATAGGATTAAAATATCATTTAAAATCTAAAGGGTGGAAATACTGGCTAATATATCCCTTATTAGCCTTTGCCATATTAGTAGGATTCTCTAGGATTTATATAGGTGTACATTATCCTTATGATGTGGTTTTCGGAGCTTTCATAGGTATAGTATGCGCTATAATCATTTTGAAATATGAATACAGAATATTATATAATAAGATGGCTATACGTCTCGGAATGGAGAAAATATTAGCATTTAACCTAATCAAAAAGTTTGAAGATCACTGAATTTTGATCTAACATTTTTTTTAGTGAAATATATTCAAATTATAATTTAATTCTGTATAAAATTAGATTAACTACAATTTTATGAGGTGAAACATAAAAATGAAATTACCAGATATAGACATAGATCCTGAAGAAATAATGAATGATCCAGATAAAAGAGCCAAACTTTTCCTTTATCTAGCACGGCTCATGATCTTAACTACTTTTCTCATAGTTATAGGTGTTATTCTCTTTATTCTGATAGCCTTGAGAATAATCTAATTTATACTCCCCAAAAAAATTGGCATCAAAAGAAACTTCACATTGAATTTAATTAACGTTTTAGACAGTACATATACAGTATTCATATAAGAATGAATTCATTGAATTTTCAAATAAAATTTATAAAGGTTTAAGAGAACTATAAACGAAACTCACCTGTTTCTCTGCTGAATAAACAGCATCTTCTAAAACCCGGTTAGAATCTATAACAGTAACTAAAGGCTCACCTTTTTCTATAATTACATTTTCTAGGGGTATATCATAAACACCTCTAAAACTTAGGTCACCCACTAGTGATCGTTGCCTATTGTGAATAATCATTTTTACAGCGAATTTTTTAGGCGTAGAAACATCCATTATAACTCCGTTACAGGCTTCCATATGAGCATTCACCATATTAATTCCTAAAGATGCCTCTGCACATTCTAAAGTACCCTGAAGACGTGGATTCACTTCAATAAGATATAAATCATCATTTCTAAGTATGAAATCAACACCATTAGATCCTGTCAGAGATAAACTGTTAATTATTCCCTCACCCATCCTTGCAGCTCCTTTATCATCCAAAAGTGGAGTAATATTACCGCAGTAGCCATAAATCTCTCTTTGACCTAAATTAACTTCTCCAATAATTTGTTCACTTGTGAGAATAGTATGAGATTGCGAACCTGTTGAAAGGACAGAAACACTAATATTTGACCCTTCAATTAGCTCTTGAAGTATAAATTCTTTGAGATTAATATAATCATCTTTTTTTTCCCAATTTTGTATACCATAGCCACCAGATCCCTCAATAGGTTTTAAAATAAATCTTTTATCGGGATAATTATCGATTATTTCACATGCCTCGATCATGTCAGATGCGTGAAATGTTTTAGGAAGTTTAAACTCATTTTTAAGTTTTTTATACAGTTTATATTTGTTTTCAACATCCTTTACATTTTTATTTCCGATGATCTTTTTCTTTGGATAGTTCTCAGGGGAAGCTCCAGCCAAACATATTATATTATCTGAATAATCTACGAAATCTTTGGCTAATTCATCTAGACATCCGGAATTAAAGTTTTCTGTGAAATATCCACAGGATTGATAAGCTTTTTGTTTTAAAATTGATTTATACTCGTTTACACTTTCTTGAAGATCACATGTACCAAAATAATCTGCAGAATAAATATTATAACCAAGTTTTTTTAAAGAAGAAGCCACTGAACGGGTGTTAATCCCTACCACTAATATATTTTCCATAGAATTACCAATAAAATTTAAAGGAGTAGTCCCGAGCGGAGTCGAACCGCCGTCTCCGGTTCCAAAGACCAGAAGGATTACCACTACCCTACGGGACTATAACAATTTTTTAATTCTAAAAATAAAGCAACAATATAATTCAATTGATGTTGTATTCTTGTTTAAGAGTGAAAGTTATATTTAAAGTTATCGTGTAAGCCGTCTTATCTTAAAAGTTAGGTTTCCGATCACAAAAGCTGTTAAATCGGCATTTCCTACATTTTTTAGGATTTCTCGTTGGGATATATTCTCTAAATCCATTTAAAAGTTGATGTATACGATTTATATTTTTTAAAATATGTTTTTCAGCTTGGTCATCGAAGTAAGATGACCAATAAATATTGTCAGTACCTCTTTCCCGTAAAGATGCAATAATGCCTCTTTTATCTTTTATACTATCTTTAAATGCTAAACAGTAGCCGTATATTTGGTTTATACTGGAAGGATAAGCAATATTACCCGGTTTGTCATCAATTATTATGAATTCATCAGGTGTCATCCAAACTTCATCTATAAAACCTCTAATTCCATATCTCACAGATATAACTGGTAATTCTCGAGATAGAATTTCTGCTGTAAGGCTGGTTTCGAGCATCTCATTGAAAGTGGTAGGCTCAGCATCTTCGCGGAATTTCGATTCTAACAGTGAATGCTGCCGTGTCCCCTCAATCATAGCATCTGTATGTTTAGTTTTAATGCCTTTCACGTTTTCTAAGTAGATACCGTATTCACAGAACCCTTGCTTATTAAGCCAACTTATAGGAAAATTATTCTTGTTTTGGATAATCTTCACCTGAGTTATTTTGGGGTGTGGTTTGGACTTAGATTTTTTCATAAAATTTCCCTTTACAAATTTAGTATTCTATATTTATAATTTCAGATAATGATTATAAAAATAAGTATACCGAGAGTATTTGATAAGTAATCAACTATTTAAAAAAAAAACTACTAAATTTAGTGATTGATTTTAATTTAATCCTCTAATTTCTCGTCTTTAATTTCCTTTTTACTTAAACGACTCCTTAAAGCCGTCCATAAATCTTGATCTTTTTTAAGATTTATTTCATCATCAATTAAATTATTCTTCTTGATTAAGGTTTTATTTTCATTCTTTAAATCTGAATATTCAGTATTTAACTGCTGCAATTGTCTTAATAGTTTCTGATTCTCTTTTTCTAATGATACGATTTTTTCTTCCTCTAACCGTAAGCGCTTGTTAGTTTTGGCATTTTTAGTTACAATAGCCTTATAGGATCGTGATAGTTCACTATGTTTCCACTCTAATTCAGTAAGTTCCTTCTCATATTCTGTAACAATACGTTGATTTTGCTCAAGTTCATTCAGTTGAGACTCCACTTCACCCTCAATTAAACCATCAAATTGACTTTGAGGTATCACCAAAACATCCTCGCTACATTTTAAATTATCAGACTTGCTAAGAGGTACTTGATACTGATTATACTCATAGGTCTTCTTCCGACCACCCACTATCTTCTTAGTTTTCTTTTTATAACATTTCACAGTCGATTTTATTAACTCTACCATTAAAATTACTCCAATTTAGGATAACAATTACCAAAATTTATTTTAACACTTTATTCCGTTTATAATGAATGATGAATATTTTATAACTCCATCTCAAAAGCTTCATTCTAATGTAGAACAGAAATTATATTATATGGAAACACTTTTATCCTTTTCGAAAAATTTTTTTAATAATTTATATTTCCTAAAAAAAATAGAAATCTGTATTTGATTAATTGAACATAATATAAATTAAATCAAAATTTTGATTATGATAACTTCTCTTAAAATTTATTTATATTTTTAATAGAATAAAATATTATACATATTCATTAAGGAGGAATAAAAGTGAAAAAATCTATTGGTGCTAAAACTGTAGTATATCCAACACCCGTATTTGTGGTAGGAACATATGATTTAGAAAATAAACCTAATGTTATGGCAGCAGCATGGGGAGGAATTTGCTGTTCTGTACCACCCTGTGTAAATATCTCTTTAAGAGAAGCAACCTACACTTATAAAAATATATTTGAAAGGAAAGCATTTACCATAAGCATTCCTTCTGAAAAACATGTTAAAGAAGCAGATTATTTTGGCATGGCTTCGGGAAAAGATGTCGACAAGTTCGCAGCTACTGGATTGACAGCAGTTAAAAGCGAACTAGTAGATGCACCTTATGTTGGCGAATTCCAATTTGTCTTAGAGTGTGAATTACTTCAAACCAATGAAATAGGATTACACACCCAATTCATCGGCGAAATAAAGGATATAAAAGTAGATGAAGAATTACTCAAAGATAATGAATCCATTATAAATGGATTAATGCCCCTTATCTATAGTCCAGATAATTTGTCATATTACGGTGTAGGTGACTATATAGCGAAAGCATTTTCAATTGGGAAAGAAATCTAAAATTTAATTTAAAAATAAAAAAATTTAGATTTTTTTTATATTACTATATATGAATAATTTTTTCAAATCAAAAAAATATCCTTAAATTAAGTTATTGCTTGATAATCTTCAATCAGTAATTAAATAAATCAAAATAACAATTTCTTAACTCATCTGTAACTGTTTGCTTTTATTTCTTTTTCTAAATTTCATATAAAAAAAATATTTTTTTATGATTCTTTGGTTGATTGGAGGTTTAGGATATAACTTTTGAGTTCAGCTAAAATATCTTTGGAGTAGTATGAAGCGAAGATTATACCTAATGCATTTACTAACCAGAATGAAACTAAGCGATCAACTAAAACTATACTTCCCGCCAAAGCACTTGAAACGCCGAACAGTACAAATAGACCCGTTGAAGTTATTTCCTCGGATCCTATTCCGCCCGGAAGGGCTGTAAGCATTCCAATCACATTAGCTAGTAGGAATACGATAATTACAGTTGCAAAATTTATCTCTACATGGAATGCGAACATTACTGTGTAAAGTCTAACACATTCCAGTAACCAAGATGCTAAAGTTAGAATAAGTACGAATGCAATATTTTTAAAGCAAGTGAATGTTTGAGTATATTCAATCATACCTTGCAGGCCAGTGGTAAATTTTTGATAAAGATTATCCAAAACATCTTCGCTAATAGGCAATTTACTTATCATGGGATGAATCTTAGTGTATAACCATACTCCAGCACCTTCTCTCCAGTTAATCAAGTAAATAATGATCATTCCACCTAATGTAATTAAACCCCCAATTACGGCAATATAACGTATTTTAGGGATAAATAAGCCAGGTATTATTAAAAAAAAAGCTACTATTCCCAAGTCAAAAAATCTCGTAGTTAGACCGGTTGATAAACCTTCGGATAAACTTATTTTATTAATGTTTTTACCAGCTACTGCAGTTAAAACTTCACCAGCAGTCTTCATTGGACTAAGGTTAGCGGCCAAACTGCCGATAGTAGTTACAATAAAGTTTTTTTTAAATTCCGTGGTCTGATCTATGATAAAACCCCACCTAATTGATCTTATCAACATTACAGTAAGATGTATAAAGAGTGCTAGTAAAATAAGCCACCAATCAGCAGTTTTAAGTGCGTTTAATATTTTTGATGGTCCAATCCAAAGAATTAATCCTAACACTAATAATAAACTGAGTAAAAGTATATAATAACGTTTAATTGTTCAAATCCTCCACAATTTAATTTCTTAAAAAATCAGTTATCAAAAAAAAATAGATTAATATTGTAAATAATTGATTATTTTACATATTCCAAATCAAAAATATTCTAATCACATTTTTATAATTTATCTCAATAATATTATGCATTTAAAGTAAATTATAATTTTTTTGAGTAAAATGATTTAACAATAGTGACTAATAATGAAAGTTACTTTGAGTTGATCGTAAAATACTTAATTTAATAATATTAATATATATAATAAAATCGTTAGAAATAAAGAAATATTTATAAATGGAGAAAAATATGGACATCGAGAATAATCCTTAAAAAAAAATTATAAAACTCATTCTGCATTAACTCTAGGTATGGGCAATACTTTATACTTCTTCTTCTTCATTATGCCCATGCCAAATAAGTTGGCATCATCTTTATATGGTAATAATCCAGTTTTAAATATAAATATAATACTAAACAGATTAAATCGGTATTTAATAACTTTTCTCATTTCTGCAACTTATAAAGGGTTTATTTACATATTCTTTATTCCATATCTTCAAATTTATTAAATTCTTCAATAGAAAAATCAGTGCCTCCGATTTGGACTTCATATATATTTTTTTAGATCATAATGATTAATTTGGATATATAATCCACTATTTAAAAACCAATTTAAATGAAAATATTCACATCATTATACACTATATACCTAATATATAGACTTTTACAAGATCATTAATAAGAGATTTTCTATTTACTTCATTTTTTTTTTAATTTTGTTGGTTAATTTTTGGGTAATTTTAGTTATTTGTTTGATTTTTTATATTTTCTGGGGTTTTTTCTTCTTTTTTCCTTTATTTTCC
>JACWMK010000057.1 GCA_015661405.1 Methanobacterium sp. | reverse complement strand
CAGCTCCAGGTGGTATTAATAAAACTGTAAGAGAAATAGCAAAAAATCTATCTGAGAGATCACATGAAGTGATTGTTTTACAAGCAAATTCATTTAATCTCCCTGAAGAAGAATTTTACGATGGATATAAAATAATAAGAATAAAATCAAGATTTAATGCTTTACACGAATTAAACCCGGAAATGTGTCTATATTTAAAAAATAATTTAAAAAACTTAAATCCAAATATAATACATATACATGGTTATCACACTTTATTATCTCCCACAATTCTCTATTTAATTAAAAATATGAATTTTGAAGTTCCAATAATATTTTCACCCCATTTCGGTGGTTTTTCTCATGACTCTTTTGCTGGAAAACATTTTTGGGATATTTATAATCTTTTTGGTAAAAAATTCATTAGAATACCAGACATGATTATTTCAGCTTCACATTTCGAAGCAAATAATATAAAAAGAGTTTTAAGTGTTCCTGAAAATAAAATAAGTATTATACCTCATGGCATAGATAATATCGATTTAACAAAGAATAAACATAAAGAGGGGATTATAAATCTTTTATATGTTGGTTACTTGTTGGAACTAAAAGGGATTCAATATGCTCTAGAAGCAATTCATGAATTAGTTTATGAAAGAAATGTTAATGTTAGTTTTAAAGTTGTTGGCGAAGGACCATATGAATATGAACTTAAAAAGATAGCGGATAAATTAAATTTAAATGATTCTATTAGTTGGGAAAAATTTATTCATCATTCTCAATTTAATAAGTTACATGAGTATTATAAAAAATCAGATATATTCTTACTTCTTTCTCAATCTGAAAATTATGGTATAGTAGTTCCTGAAGCTTTAACAATGGGAACACCAGTTATAGTAACAAAAAGAACCGCATTAAACGAATTTTTGAATGAACAAGGATGTTTTGGTGTTGAATATCCTCCAGATCCAAAAGAAGTTGCCGATTTAATAATAAAAATTCATGAAAATGATGTAAAAGTTGGTCCTTTCAGTGAGAAGATAAGAACTTGGGATAGAATTGCTGAAGACTATGAAAAAGCTTATTATAATTTAATTAAATAAGACTCAAGGTGAATTATGGATATATTGTATATTTTGACATTTTGTGGGCTTCTAAAACCTAAAGGAGGCGGACAAAATCGGGTTTTTAATTTAACGAATCAACTTAAAAAAAAATATAATAATATTACTATTTTAGAATCTAAAGAATTTATGGATTTAAATGACGAGAAATTCGGTGTTATACATGGTTTTAGTGATTTAAAAATTTTTTCTAATGTTATGCCTCTTTCTAGAGATTTTAATTTAAATTTTATAAAAAAGATTTTCAAAATTATTAATAACAATCAAATTGATATTATATTATTTTCACATCCTAGTGGAATATTTGTAACTAAGTTTTTAATGTGGTTAATGAATAAAAAAGTGCCTATTATTTATGATGCTCATAATGTAGAGTCAGAATTTACAACGGAGATATTTTCTAATAATAATAAATTCTCAAAATTCAAACAAATTATAATTCCATTATATGTGACCATTTTGGAACATATTTCATGTAAATATTTAGTGGATCATATAATAGCTGTTAGTAATAAAGATAAGAACACATTCATTAAGAAATACAAATTTATTGATAAAGTTTCAGTTATACCGTCCGGATGTAATTTAATGCCTTTAATCTCAAAAAACGAGTCATATAAATTTAAGATGAAATATGGTCTTGATCCACTTTCTAAAATAATAATTTTTCATGGATCTTATTCACATCCCCCCAATGAAGAGGCTATTGAATTAATTAAAGATTTTATTGCCCCCCGATTTGAAGAGTTAAATAAGGATATTCAGTTTGTGGTTGGTGGATCTGATGTTCCTGTATTAGAAACTAAAAATTTCAAATCTGTAGGTTTTATTGATAACATATGGGAATTTTTATCAATGGCTGATATTGCTATTGTTCCTATTTTGAAAGGTGGCGGAACAAAACTTAAGGTATTGGATTATTTAAGCGTTGGTTTACCAGTAGTTACGACTAAAAAGGGAATTGAAGGTATAGATGCTGAGGATAATGAGGATGTTATTGTGGTTGATTCAGTGGATGATGGATTTGTTGATAAAATAAATTATTTTATTGAAAATGAAGATGAAATGAGGAGAATTGGTAAAAACGCTCGAAGACTTGCTGAGGATCAATATGATTGGAATAAAATTGGTTATGAGTTAAATAATTTGCTTGAGGAAATACACTAATGAAAATCTCTAATCCACTTAAGATGAATGACTGGGAAATAACTAAATTTCTCAAGGTAATATTTATTATACAAGTTGCAGTATTGGCTATAATATTATGGGACGGCTTAGGATGGTATATTCCTATTTTAAGGCAGATTATACCAGTAGTATATCTTTTATTTGTGCCTGGCATTTTAATTCTTAGAATAATTAAAGTTCATAATATCAGTTCTACGGAAGTTTTATTGTATTCTGTAGGCCTTAGTATTACAAGTATAATGTTCATTGGGTTTTTTATTAACCTTATTTATCCATTTCTCCACATTTTCGATCCTATATCTTTATGGCCTTTAATTATTACTGTTAGTATTTTTGTTGTAGTTTTATCTTTTTTAAGCTATTTGAGAGATAAAGATTACTCTAATCCAGATTTTATCTATTCTGAAGATTTTTTATCTCCTTATGTGTTGTTTTTATTTTTACTTCCCTTTTTAGCAATATTTGGAACGTATTTAATGAATTTGTATAAAAATAATATCTTAATTTCAGTATTATTCATCATGATTAGTTTAATAATTATTTTATTTGCATATAATAAAATTCCTAAGAAGTTTTATCCTTTAACAATTTTTATTATTTCAATTTCACTTCTATTTCAAACGTCCTTAATTTCAAATTATATTACAGGATTTGATATCCAGAGTGAATATTACTTTACAAGTCTAGTGATTAAAAATGGTTTTTGGAATTTAAATTTAAATGTTGACTATAATAGTATGTTAAGTGATACTATGTTAGCTCCGATACTTTCTATTATCTCAAAAATAGATTTGGATTGGATATTCAAGGTTATTTATCCATTATTATTTTCTTTGGTCCCTTTAGGACTTTATATAGTATTTAAAAAACAAACTACTGCAAAAATAGCTTTTTTATCATCTTTCTTTTTTATGTCATTTTATGTATTTTATGCAGAAATGATAGGTTTGGCAAGACAAGAAATAGCAGAGGTTTTTCTCGTTTTATTAATATTGGTAATGATAACTAGAAAAATTAGTAACATAACACGATCATTTTTATTGATAATCTTTGGAATCTCATTAATAGTGTCTCATTACGGGCTTGCATACATTTACATGTTTTCATTATTAATCGTTTATTTTTTAATTTTATTAAATGACCATTATAATATAAAAAATTCATTTATTTTTATTTTTAGGAATAATAAGGCAGCTGTAGTAAAGAATAAAGTTTCAAAGAATAAAATTTTAAGTTTTTCATTTGTGTTATTTTTTATTGTATTTCTACTATCATGGTATATGTACACATCATCTGGAAATTCATTAAATGTTTTTTTAAGCTTATTAAGTAATCTTTCAGGTTCATTTAATCAATTTTTTAATCCTACAAGTGTTCAGGGATTAGCAGTTATTCAAGAACCTCTAACCCCTTTACAAACTATATTTCGTTATGGTGATTATCTAATAGAACTTTTCATAATAATAGGAGTAATCTCGATCTTATTAAGAGATAGAATGAAATTTAGAAAAGAATATTTAGCATTCATTTTAATAAACATTTTAATACAGATTGGGTCGGTTACTGTACCATATTTTTCAAATGCTCTAAATCCGGAAAGATTATATCAAATTACATTAATTTTTTTAGCTCCAGCTTGTATTATTGGAGGTTTAACTAGTTTAGATGTAATATATAAAATTTTAACATTTTTTAAAATTCAAATAAAGAATTTCAAGGACAAAAAAATAATATTACTATCAATATTTTTTGTAATATTTATCCTTTTTAGTTCAGGATTCCTATATTATTGGACAAGTGAAAGTTCAACTTCTATCGCTTTTAATTCAACATATGACACACCGATTTATAACGATATGGAAATTCAAAGTGTTAACTGGATAAATAATTATGGAGTTGGTGTTTCGAGGTATGGACAAAATTCTCAATCAGGTATTATATTAGCTGATGAATTTAGAGAACCTTTATTTTCGAAGTATGGTTTTGCTGCTGAAACTTATTCTTATTATTATGACCCAGATTTTAATGTTATGAATTATGAAATAACGAGTTCTAATCCAAATAAAAATAATTTTTATTTCTTTTTCGGAACAAGTAATATATTAAATAGTAATTTTATCACTTATAATTATTCGTCTAAAGGTCAGATAATAAGTAAGACTTATGTAAGTTCAACTGGTTTTAATTCTTTAAATAAGATTTATTCTAGTAATGGTGCTGAAATATTCTATGAATCATAGCATGTTAAGATAAATAAATTCTAGAGGTTTTTGGCTTTTAAATGGTTAAATGAAATTTTTTTTAACCATCTATTATACCTTTGCAAAAGCATATATAAGCTTCTTTATTTCTTTGAATTATTAAATAAATGAAACTATCATGCCAAAAAGTATATCCAAAAAAATAAAATATGAAAAAAGTATATTGCCACATATTGGAATGTTTTTTCATAAACCAAAACATATTACGGGTCCTGTAATATGAAAAAAATCCATTAATTTTTTTTACAGATTTAGAACGTTTATGCCATATTTTTGCTCTGGGAATGCATAATACTTTATAACCAGCTTTAGAAGCTCTAAAACAAAAGTCGGTTTCTTCCCAATAACAAAAGTAATTAGAATTTAAATAATTAATATCTTCAAAAACATCTTTTTTAACCAGTAAAGCACAACCTTCAACGTAATCTACTTGACTTGGATTACAATTTTCATCAACATTCTGAAATTCGATTGTACCTGTATTGAATTTTATATTCGCTCCAGCTGATTGTAAATTATTTTTCTCATCATAATAATAAATAGATGGACCCTCTATTCCAATCTCTTCCCCATTACTATTTGCTTTAATTAATTCAATTAAAAATTTTTTATCAACTACTACGTCATTATTTAGTAATAAAATATAATCAGAATCTAAGTTAATTAAACTAAATTTAATTCCAATATTACTTCCTTCGGCAAAACCATAATTTTCACTATTTTTTATTAATATCAACTTTTGATTTGAAGTTAAATTTGAGAATTCATTAGAATTAACTTTTATAAGCTCAGTTTCTTCTTTAGAAAATTCTAATATTTTTATTGGCTTATTATTATGGTAGTATTGAAAAAATTCAGAATTAACCTCAATTATTCCATCACAATATTCTCTTATTTTTTTTAAAGATTCATCTTCAGAACCATTATCAATAACAATGATATCATAGTTAGGATAATCGATTTGATATAATGATTCTAAGCATTCCAAAGTATCTTGCCAACCGTTCCAATTCAAAATAATTATTGCAACATTTGGTTCCATTATACATCTGCTCCAAAATAAGAAATAGATTGATTTATTAAATTTTCTTTATTTAACTGTTTAATTATTTTTCAATTTTTGAATTTAAGTTTCTTATTAAATTTTCTTTTGTTAGAATATCTTTTTTTAAGCTATTTGAGGTTATTAATTGAAAGATTTAAGAGTATTATCAATAAATTTTTTTTGTTTTAATAAAGATCCATAAATTTGACTAAAGAATTTGTAGCTCTATTCCAAGTAAAATTTTTAATGTTTGAATTACCTCTTTTAGCTAATAATATTCTATGATCATCATAATCTAATAGTTTAATAAGATTTTTTGCTAATAAATCGGCATTTTTAATTGGTGAAAGAAGAGCTGTTTTTCCATTGATCGCATAATCTCCTACCCCCCCAATATTGGTAGAAACAACTGCACATCCACATGCCATTGCCTCAGCCGGAGGTAAATGCCAACCTTCAGTCCAACTCGGACACAAATATATACTGCTACCATTATAAACGTCTTTTACTAATTCATCTTGTGGTGGGTTTTGGATGTAATCGATCCATTTCGGTAAATATTTAGGACGAGAAATAATTCCAAATAAAATTGCTCTTAAATTAGTATGTTCCTTTTTAGCTATTTGCAGTGCTTCTATACCGTCTTTTGATCCTTTCCATTCATCGTCATGATACAACATAGCAATTTTTTGGGGTCGATTTTCAATATTTTCTTTAATTTTAAATTTTGTTAAATCAATTCCATTAGGGATGTGTTTAATTTGGTTTTTTGGAATTCCTAAGTTTATTCCTATTTCGTAAAGCCAATTTGATATAACAACTTTTTTAATCGGGAATTTCCAAGTTTTATTTACCTGTTCTTCGTTATTGTTCCATATTTCATAACCCTGAATTAAATAAAACTTTTCTCCTTTGGATAAAGGTAGCTTATAAACGAATTCTGCTGTTTCCCAGGCTGTTGCGAAAATTATATCTGCTTTAGGAATGTTTTTTGATAATAGTTTTTTAACATAAATTATTTTGACTTTATCGTTTACAATTTGCCAATTTATTTTGGGTGACCTGACATACTTATCTTTCCAGTAGATTAAATTGCTTAAAATATGGTAATTTGGACTTTTAGTTTCTATCAAGTGATTCAAGTTACTTAAAATATTGTCATTTGAATTTTTGGTTATTATCTTATTATCCAAAAATCTTGGATGTACTACAGTTACCCCATATCCTCTACTTACTAAATTATTAGCATATTCGTATACAACTTTATATCCTCCAGTGGGATAAAACGGGTATGTTGGTAAAATGAAGGTTATATCATACAAAGTACTCCCTCAATAATATATTTGTTTTTATTTGTAGAAATTTCTTTTAATTATCTTTAATCCATTTTATAATTTCAGGATTAGTCCCTTTTTTTCAGTGTTTTAATAACTGTAAGAAATTCGATTAAAAACCTAACATTCTGTGATTTTCAATATTTCATGATACAATCTATTATAACTTTTGTCTTATTTAATTTTTTAATGTTTATGATTATAATAATAAGATACAAAATTATTTAATTTGTAATTTGTTTATTTTACGTCAATTTTATTAAGTGTTAAATTGTAAGAAAATTATGCAACAAAATGAAGAACCTGATATTAATGAAATTTTAAAAAATAAAAAGATTGATTTCATTGCAACAGTAATTTCACCATGGCATGTTTTTGGGGTAGATGCTTTCTTATATAAACTTTATTGCAAGTTAAATAGACGGATCAATGGATTGATACTAATATATCCACACTCTGTTGATAAAAATAGTTATACTGTAGATGAAAATACTTTTTATTGTAGGAATTTTGCTGATGTTAATTTTTATTTTAAAAAATATGAAGAAAAAACTTTAGGCTTTATTGATTCTTTATCGAGTGCTACTGAAACGTTGCATGGATTATTTAATATCATTTTAAACAAATCTGAAGGTGATTTTTTATATTTAATTTCGCCTTTATTTGTTAAACTAAGTTCATTTAAATATTTTGCACACAAAGAAATAGACAATAAATATAAACCCGCTTTTATCCTTATTGATGAAGGATTAGGTACTTGTCTGTCGAAACGTGAGTGGAAACTAGGTAGAAATAAAAAGCTAATGAATAGACTAATGGATATTGAAGTAGAATCGACTAGTTTATTTAAATCATTGAATAGGGTTTCGTTAAGTGAGAGATTTCTTTATCAAAAAAAAATACCTTTAGAACTTAACAGTGATATAAGTAAAGATTATAACTCAGTTCTAAAATTTGGAAATAAATTAAGTTCCTCTAATGAAAAAATTGTTTTGATTCTTACTGAAGACTATTCAGAAGAAAACATTTTAACTTCAAAAGAAGAATTAGATATAATAAAATCATTAATTAAAATAATAAATGGATTAAACATTAGAGTAATTATAAAACCTCATCCTGTTGAAAAAGAGGATAAATATAAAAATATTCTAGAGGAATTTGATAATGTTAAGATTATTAATAATGGTCCTATTGCCGAGAAAATAATCCCTTACTTAAACCCTATTTGTGTGTTCGGATATAGTAGTACAGCACTGATAAATGCTTCTTTACTTTATAACATAACCTCAGTGAGTTTAATTAATATAATAATCTCTGATAATGAAAAATTTTTATTTTATACTAATAAATTTAAGAAATTTTCAAAAAACTGCATTGAATTTGTTAACAGTATTGATGAAATAAAAAAATTTATCTTAATTAAAAATCTATAATAAAGCTTTAAATCATTTTTATAGTTTTAACAAACTGAAATGTAGGGTAAAAACAATTAAAATTTGACAATTTATTAAAATTTCAAAATTAATTTTTAATGTTTTAAATAAAAATTTTGAATGTTTACAGAGAAATTCATCATGAAATAAATAAATAGAATTATCATTATTCGATTATTTGCTTATAAATCAGATGTAAACTCTGTAGAACAAAATTATTCTTTTTTATACTTTAAATGCTATCAATAAACCGAAATAACCTATAAAAGAAATTAGAGCTATTATAAAAACATTGAAAATCTCATTTGGATTTCAAAATATAAAACATTATCATTGAAGTAATTATGCTAATTGGAATAATGGATACAAAATCGAATTAAAAAATTTTGTTGATTACAATGTTTATGTTTCCAGTTTTGGCCTGTACTATTTTAGTAAAGAAGCAGACAAAAATATGATTTTCACGGTGAACTAAAAAAAATAAATAAATTTTTAGTTATTATTAATTATTTTTCGAATAATTCTTATTTCTTTTTTATCTATTCCCTTCATGATGAACAAGAAGAGAATATAAATGATAGAAGAGAGTATAATTGTAATTAGAATGTTTAAAATACCTTCTGGATGAATTAAGAGAATAATAATTGACATTAAAACTGATGAAATGACGCTCTTAAATATAAAAGGCAGATCAAAATCGAATTTGAAAATTTTGATTGAATAGGAGAGTGTTAGTATAAAGGCTATTAAATATGCTAATAAGGTAGTTGCAGCAGCTCCGAGAATTCCAAAATAAGGGATTATTATAATATTTAATCCTAAATTTAGAGTAGCTGCAATTATCCAGATAATACCCATGATTTTTGTTTTTTTCTTTAATATGATTACATTTAGGATTATAGCATAAATACCTACAAATAAAGCACTTAAAGCTGTAAAAGGAGTTATTAAATATCCATGTAAAGCTATTTCAGGTGTGGTTAGTATCATTAAAATAGGTTTTGATAGTATGGACAATCCGAATGCTGTTGGTATTGCAATTAAAAGGAAATATTTCATAGAATACTTTAAATACAGGCGTACTTTTTCAATTTCGTTCTCTTCATAATATTTAGGCAGTAAAGAAGGTAACAAAAGGGAAAAGGGGGCTAAAATCATTATTATCATGTATCCTAATGTATATCCTGGTGAGTAATACCCAACAAATGCGGTGCCTAAGAATATTCCAATTAAATAGCGGTCGCTGGAATCCACAATCCAGGAGGAAAGGTTACTAGGAATTGTGGGTATCCCGAAATATAAATATTCTCTAAAATTCTTGAATTCAGGAAGTTTAAATCCTATATCTAAAATAATAAATGAAGCCATGATTATAAATGTGATTAAATTTGCAATCAAAAGGCCTGAAGCTGTAATAAAGATTCCATATTTTGAGATTGCAAAGTATGAAACTATAAGGACACCTAAATAGCTTTGGATAAGTAAAAAACCTGAGTAACGCTTCATTTGTTGAAATGTTCTAAAAAAGTTAAGTAAAAGCGAATTTAAACAAGCTAAGAAAACAATAATGGATAATAACATGGCTAGATTAACATCGCCATTAAAAATAGCAACAGCTATATTTTTAGAAAATAAAAACATTAAGGCAGATATAATAGTGGTTGAAGCTAAAACAATGGTTGAAATAGAATAAAATCCTTCTTGTATAATTTTTTTATCTTTTTCTGCGGATAAGAATCGGACCATGGTATAAGGCAATCCTAAGGTGGCTAAGTTGGGTATTAAAGCAATTGTGGTGTTAATTTGCACCCATATACCATAATTACTAATTGAAAAGTTTTTAGTCATGATTGGGAGTAATATCAAGGAGCTTATGCCAATAAAAATATTTGTAATCCCAACTAATCCTATTCTCTGTACGAAGAGTTTGTATTCTTTAATAAGTTTCACCTAAATAGTTTTGGAAAGTCGATACTTTTCCTTTATCTTTATTTTATATAATAAACTAATATATTAATATGAATATTTTAGCGATCATACCTGCGAGGGGTGGAAGTAAAGAAATTCCACGGAAAAATATAAAAATATTCGGGGGAAAACCTCTTATATCTTATTCTATAGAATCTGCAATGAAATCAAAATGTATAACTAGGATAATAGTTTCTACGGAAGATCTAGAAATCAGGAAAATTTCCATGAAATATGGTGCAGAAACTATTACTAGACCCCCAAATCTCGCTGGGGATGATTCAGCAACAATTGATGTTATTTTACATTCTTTAAATTTTCTTAAAGAAAATGAAAATTATGTCCCGGATATTGTGGTTCTATTACAACCAACATCCCCTTTGAGGCTAGCAGAAGATATTGATGATTCTATTGAGCGTTTTATTAATAATGATTGTGATTCTGTTATTAGTGTATGTAAATTAGATACTTCTCCTTACTGGAGTTTAAAAATTGTAAAAAATTATTTAAAACCTGCATTTGGAGAAAAATATTTAGAAAGTAAAAGACAGGATTTACCGAATTTATATGTTCTCAATGGATCTATATTTATTTCTACACCTAAAATTTTAAAAAAATTTAATAGTTTTCAAAATGAAAAAACAATCGCATACTTAATGCCTCCTGAGAGAAGTGTTGATATTGACACAGAACTAGATTTTATAGTTGCAGAATTTTTAATGAAAAAATCCAATAATTATTACGAATAAAAAATCTTAGGAATGGATAATAATGAAATTTAAAATTGATAAAAAGCTTTTAAGTGAAGAAAATGAATCTTTTATAGTTGCTGAAGTGGGTGTTAACCATAATAGAGATCTAAAATTAGCCAAGAAATTGGTAATTGAAGCTGCGAATGCGGGGGCGGATGCTGTAAAATTTCAGACTTGGAAAACTGAAAATGTAATAATAAGAAATACTGACATGGCAGAATATCAAAAGAAAAACTTAGGTATTGATAAATCTCAATATGAAATGGGTAAAAGTCTTGAACTACCATATGAATGGCATTATGATTTAAAAGAGCTCGCTGAAGATTATGGATTAACATTTTTCTCCACAATGGAAGATAAAGAAAGTGTTGACTTTTTAATCAATGAATTAAAAATACCTCTGATAAAAGTTGGATCTGGTGATCTAACTAATTATCCATTGCTAAAATACACTGCAGGATTTGATATACCAATTATTTTATCTACTGGTATGGCCACTTTAAGTGAAATAGATGAGGCTGTTAGAATTATTTATAAAGAAGGGAATCATGAATTGATTTTGCTCCATTGTACAACCCAATATCCCTGTCCTATAGAAGAAGTGAATTTATCTGCAATGGTTTCTTTGCGGGCTTGTTTTAAAACCTTAACCGGATTTTCTGATCATACACTTGGTACTGAAGTATCAGTGGCTGCAGTTGCACTTGGCGCTTCGTGCATAGAAAAACATTTTACTCTAG
Source organism: Methanobacterium sp. (assembly GCA_015661405.1). Taxonomy (GTDB): domain Archaea; phylum Methanobacteriota; class Methanobacteria; order Methanobacteriales; family Methanobacteriaceae; genus Methanobacterium_A. Next base: position 1,136 of record JACWMK010000057.1, on the reverse strand, counting down.
ATAAATCACTGCCTGGTCCTGATCATAAAGCATCTGTTGAGCCAGATGAATTTAGTAAAATGGTCAATGAAATCAGGAATGTTGAAAAAGCAATGGGTGATGGATTTAAAAGTCCACAACCTTCAGAATTAAAAAACCGCGAAATTGTTGTTAGAAGAATTGTTGCTGCAAAAAATATTGAAGAGGGCAGTGTATTAAATGATGAGAATATATCATTTAAGAGAGCGAATCATGGTTTAGAAGCAAAATATTATAATTTAATATGCGGTAGAAAGATAAAAAATGATATTAAAAAGGATGATATAATCAAATGGGAGCATTTATGAGCAAAGAAATATTAATTTATTTTATTGCTTCAATTATCCAGTGAATAACTTCTTTTTTTTGATTATCATAAGTTCTTACTTGTTTTTCTATATTAACAAATTTAAAACCGATTTCTTTTAAAATATTTAAGAGATCAGTATCAGACAGAGTTTCATAATCGACTAAAGCTGCATTCTCATGACAAAAATCACATTCACTAGGATTGAAACTCCAAAATTTGCCATTATTTTTTAATATTTTAAATATTTTTTTGTAAATATTTTCAATCTCTAAATAGTTTGCATATGCTATTGAAAAAATATCAAAAACAACATCAAAGGTTTCATCATTAAATTTTAAGTTTTTCATATCTTGTACATCTAATTTGACAGATTTTATATTCCATTCCTTCTCTAAAATTTCTTTTGCTTTTTCGATTGCTGATGGTGAAATATCAATCCCATAAACATCAAATCCTTCTTTAGCTAAAAACCAAAGATTGGCACCCTGACCACAACCAATTTCTAAAATTTTAAGTTTTTTTCTATCTGTGAAGGATCTTTTGAAATAGTTTCTACCTATAAATCTAACAAATTCTTCATTAGGGTATTTTCCCCATGATCTATTAGAATGGATTTGTTCCCATTTATTGTCTGTTTCTTTGATCGACATATAAATCACACCAAACTTTATTCGTAAATTATTATCGAGATTTTCTATTTACTTCATTTTTTTTTAATTTTGTTGGTTAATTTTTGGGTAATTTTAGTTATTTGTTTGATTTTTTATATTTTCTGGGGTTTTTTCTTCTTTTTTCCTTTATTTTCCGG
>JACWMK010000056.1 GCA_015661405.1 Methanobacterium sp. | reverse complement strand
AAATAGAAAATCTCTATAATGTTATTATGAAGATGTTTTAACTTGAATTAATTTAAATTAAGTTTTTAAAAAGTTGATGTTAGAGTATTTCTAATAATTTAAAAAAAACAGGAAAATTTCATTTATTTTATTTAAAACGAGTGGAAGAAGGGCTTAGGTTCCATAACGGAGGCGGTTTATAATTTTGCATAATTTTTTTAATTAATTATGGGAAATCTAGTTTGACTGGACATACTTTTGGATTCAAAGTATGGAATAATTGCCCTGTTAATACACCTTTAATTCAAATTGAAAGACCAGGCGAAGATGATGGAAGTTTAGTAGCGTGGAATTCCGATCTTGAGAAATTTTCGGTAATTATTGCTAAAGAACTTAATTTAGAGATTATTAATCCCACAGAAATAGTAAATGAAATTAATAGTAAGTCATGCTGCTTTCAAGAAAATCTTAAATCGTATCGTAAAATTGCCGGTGTATCACCTAAAGAGAACCTGTTTGTAAATGGTATAGTTGTGGGAAAATCAACTTCTAGTGAAGTCACTATTGTAGCTGAGGATGGAATTATAATTGGTATAATTGGTGGTGAAATTAAAGGACATGGAATTCAAAAGCTGGGTAAAATTGATTTAAGAAAATCAACCCCGAAAAGGTTTATCCTATTCACACAGGTCACGTAGAATTATTCGATGTCCTAAAAGAAGAAGGAATTGAAGTGATACATCCTCTATTAAAACAGTAATAAATAGAGAAAATTCTTTTATCTTTGGATCAAATCAGATTAAACTTAGATAGGTTCTATATATTATCTAAAACTTAAAATGAATTATTTAGAATAAGATATTTTGTAGCCACATATATCATGAATATGTTTGAGAATGAAAGAAATGATCAGATACATAAACCATATATTTGCTATAATTAAATCGTTAATAAGAATTAATCTGTAGAATAATGATTCAATATTTATTTATTACAATTTATTTAATTTCGATAATATTGATCATTCTAAAATTAAAAATAAATAAAGTAAATGCTAAGGTTAAGAAGCATTTAAATTCTACTAGGGGGGAATCTCATGAAAGCTAATGATACTCAAATTCGGGTTTTTTTAGAAGGAAGTAAACAATTCATAGTTCCTTTATTTCAGAGAGAATATGTTTGGGAGAAAAAAGATATAGAAAGATTATGGGATGACATAGAAGAAACAGAAACAAATTATTACAAAATGGAACATCATTTTTTTGGTTCCTTTGTAACAATGCCCGCACCTGGTGGTGCTTCTAGTGTTTCAGAATTTACTGTAGTAGATGGACAACAACGATTGACTACAATATTTATCATACTTGCTACAATTAGGGAACGGATCATAGAATTAGATCCAGAACACACAACTAGGTATGAAATTAACGACTATTATTTATTGAATCAACATCACTCCAAAAATAAATATAAATTATTACCAACTCAGAAAGATCAAAATATATTTTTTAAAATAATAGAAGGAAAAGATGTTAAAGATTCTAAAAGTCGAATTTTTGAAACTTATAGCTTTTTTAAGGGAAAATTTGGAGAGATAAATGAAACTGAAAGATTAGATTTAATTAAAAAAACTATATTATCTAATTTTTCAATTGTTGATATATCTTTGCAAGAGAAAGATGATCCTTATTTAATATTTGAAACTCTTAATGGAACAGGAGTACCATTAACTCAATCAGATCTAGTACGAAATTACTTATTTATGAAATTAAATCCAGTTAATCAAAAAGAATCTTATAAAAACATATGGCTACCATTACAGACATTAATAGAAGGAGATATGGGGCTTGAAAAGAAAAGAACATTGAGAGACAAAAAAATGGATAATTTCATAAGGCACTATTTGGCTATGGATGGAGACCTGCCAACGTTTAATAAGTTATATATAACATTTAAAGATTTTGTAGATAAAAATGCTATGAATCAAGATGCTTTTATTTGGATAATGAAAAGACTTATGCAGTTTTCTGAATATTATAGTAAATTTTTATATCCTAAAAATGAAAAAGAAGCGGAATTAGGAATTTATTTTGAGAAATTTAACCGTTTAGACAACACTACAGCTTATCCACTACTTCTTAAATTATATGATGATTATAAGAATCAACATGTAGATTTCTTTATTGAAGATTTTGTCGAATGTTTGCAAGCAATTGAAACTTTTGTGGTAAGAAGGTCTGTTTGTGGTATTCCAGTAAATGCGTTGAATTCATATTTCCCTAGGATATATGGGTCATTAGATGAGATGAATATAACTCAATCACTAAAAGAAATATTTACTAATGGAACTGGAAATCAACGAATGCCAGATAGAAGTGAGTTTAGAAAATGTCTAAAAGAAAGTAATTCTTACAAAAAAGTTTTTAGATATATACTCGAAGAAATAGAAAAATATCCTGATAATAAAGAAATTGTAAAATTAAGTGAAATGCAACTTGAGCATATTATGCCTCAAACCCTTAATAAAGAGTGGAAAAAAGATTTAGGGGAAAATTGGGAAGCTATACACAATAAATATTTAGAATCCATTGGTAATCTAACCTTAACTGGTTATAACCAAGAATATTCTAATAAAATATTTAAAGAAAAACGTGACATGGAAAATGGATTCAAAAATAGTGGTTTAAAATTAAATCGTCATTTGTCTCAACAAAAAGAGTGGAATGAAAAACAGATAAGAGATAGATCCAACGAACTTGCAAAAACAGCTATAAATATTTGGAGTTTTTGATTTAACATTCCATTTTATTTCCATTTCTCATAAACCAATTAATTGCTTAAATCTTGTTATTGCAAAGGAAGGTTAATTAGTAAATTATCCTCTAAATCAAAATTAACTATATAAGCAATAAAGCAAGCGGGCAAGCGCGGGAGTAAGAAATCAAGCCAGGATCTAGAAAATTAAAAAAATTTAATATTAATTAATCTACACTAATAAATTAAGGTGTATTGTTATGGACATAGAAAGATCAATTAATCTGTTTTTAGATGGGAGAGGTAAAAATAAAGGCAGAAAACCTGATGAAAGGTATGCATTTCTTCTTTTTAAATCATTATTCAATTTTATACTTTAATTTCCGTCCATACTTTTACTATTAATTTTATCAGTTTCTATGTAACTCCAAACCATCACAAGGAATAAAGCAATGATAGCTAGAATCCATCCACCAATTAAAGCACCAATTACAACAATTACAAAAGAAAGTAAAGCTTTAGGATATTCTTTTAAATAAACAAATCCTAATCCTGCAATTAAAAGATTTAAACCTGCACTTACTAAGGGACGTTTTTCTTCATAATTCTCTTTAGCTTTTAACGATTCTCCGCAGTTTTGGCAGTATTTAGCATCGTTTTGATTTTCAGCTCCACATTTAGTACAATAAACCACCAAAATACCCCCTCCAAGACCATATCTTAACCCGCATTTTAACGTAATATATTACTAAATACTAAATTTTAGCTCCACACTCTTGACAGTATTTGGCTTCTATTGGATTTTTAGTTCCGCAAACAGGACAAGGAATTTTCAAATCTTTGATTAGTGGATTAGAACATTTAATACAAAATTTAGCACTCTTATTATTAATTTTCCCGCATTGTGGACAAATAATATTGGATAATTCATTATTAGTTGATTTTTCAGGAGGTATAAAATCATTAACTAAATTAACATTCTTTTTTGGAACACTATTTTGTCTGAATAAACCAGCAATAACTGAAATAATCATTACAATTATTACAAACCACCAAGGCCCAAACGCGAAAAAAAATCCTTTCTCATCGTTTATCATCAAATACTCCATTCATCAATTTTCATAAAAAAAAATAAAAAATGGAAAATTAGTTAAAATGTATATGCTGTACTGACAACTCCATATTGTGCTGATGTACTTTCAGTATCTACTACATTTCCGTTTTGAAGTATATTGACGGTTAATGTTCCACTTCCATCATCACTTTTCTGGAAATCTACCGAAACAATTGATGGATTGCCAGTCAAATTCAAGGTTTCAGTACCACTTCCATCTACACTATGAGAAGAAGAATCTTGATCTATATCACCAGTCCATGAACCATCATAAACAACTTGAATCTGGTCGCCTAAATTTGAAGCAGTATTCGTACTGCTAGAAGTTGAATTTGAAGTAGTAGTTGGTGTGGGAGTTGTTGTAGAATTTGTATTTGCAGTATTAGCTGTTTGATTTGGAGAAAGCATCCCACCTACAGCTATTATAATGATTAAACCAATACAACAAACTCCAGCTATTCCTATCGCTGCTTGATTTCGTTTACTCTGTTTATTCCACCGGTCTGAAATACCCCCACCACTTTTTGGATTATTACTACTTTGTGTCGCTTTTGATGTTTGGTTAATACTTTTACCACAATTTTGACAAAACGTAGCATCATCCGCATTTACTGATTTACAATTTGAACATATTTTTGTCACTTTCCCATCCCCCTATGTTTTATAATAAATATACCTATTAAACCACCAATAAGACTTAATATCGCAAATGCTAGGGAAAAACCAAATAATGAAGCTAAAAAGAATGTACCCCCCGATTCTCCGAAATAAAAAAATAATAATGCACCTGCAATAAAACCAGCAATAAAACCATTAATAACTCCGTCTTTATAATTGCCACCAGCTATAAATGAAACAACTAATCCACCAAATGCAGTTAAGATCCAAGCTATATATAAAATATAATTACCATTAACAAAATGTAGTAATGATCTAACTGTAAATATAATTATAACACCAATAATGATACCAATTAATCTTTTTGTATCCAATAATGGTTTATTTTTTATAGTTTTTTTTAATTCTTTACCCTCTGTTACTTGTTCCGTCATTTTTCCCCCGGTTTATAAATGCAATAAAATTAAATATTTAAGAGCTTTAATTAAAATCGCAAGACCAACACCCCCTATTAAACCTGTAAATAATCTTAAAATGTTATTACTATTTCTAAGATCAAATAATTGGGTTGAACCATCTAATAATGTAGGAACTATCATTAGAAATGCAATTAAAATTAAAGTAATAGTATATTCTACAAAAAAGAAATATACATAAATAAAATAAGAAAATGCACCTATATAAAAACCTGTACACCTTGCACAAACAGGGAAATACCAATTTCTAATTTTAAATGTTCTATTAGGTAATCTGTGGCAAATCGGCAATTCTAAAAATATCTTGTATAAGTTATTCAAATTGGATTTATTATTTACCATTCTTTCTCAAGTATGAGCTTATTATTTCTAATAATTATCACTTGCTATTAAGACCAAATAGAAAAGCTTTTAAATAAAGTCAGTTTTTTGTGAAAAACATCACTTAATGTTAAAAAACAAAAAAAAATACGTGAAACTGGTAAAAAGTATAATAATTGTTCTATGCACCTTTATTTAATTAATATGATAATTTAGAAAGAAATAAATTTGGGTATTAAAATGTTGAAATAATACCAATGTACAGATAATAAACTAATAGGCCAAATTCAGCTAGAATATGAAAATAAGTATTATTTTTATTTGAGTAGATTCCATTTCTTGGCATATTGTTTTAAACCATCTTCAAGATATTCTATTTGAAATTAAATGTAAAAAGATTAATCACTGATATGTCCCAATAATTAAACATTACTAGCGTTATTGCTTTCGCATTAAATTAATCTAGTTTTAAATATCCAGCCGATAATCCCTCCTAAAACCCCGAAACATAAGAATAAAAAGAAAGCAACAACCAAACCTTCTATTCCACTAGTAAATCCGAAGAGAATTGTAGGAATAATGCATAGAACACCACCATTCACTATTCCATTTTTATAATTAGTATTTCCGATATAACCTGCTATTGCACTACTTATTAGTTGTGCTGTATAAATCCTAAAATATCAGTTGAGGAGTTCACTATCGTTGCTGGGCCTATAAAGTTTAATAATTCAAATATAAAGAATAAAACAACCCAGCTAACGATCCCAATAATGATAGCTCGTTTATTAATTTTTTTTAATCTTCTTCTTAGGATGTTATTTGATTTTTTAAATCCTTTTCTTTGTATCTTATCTTCTTTTTTTAATTCATTATCATAAATTTTTAATCGACTGATATTTTCTTTCTTTAATTTATTACCACAATTTTTGCAAAAACTATCATCTTCTTCATTTTCTGTTCCGCATTTCGTACAGTATACCAAAAAATCACCCCCATCATTAATGAATAATCATGATGCCATATATTACCCATACCACTATTGATATTGGTATAATGAATTTAGCTCGGTCTTTAGCAAACTTTTCAGGTCTAGTCCATAAATAAATCCCACAAATAATTGCTAAAGGAATAAATAATAAAATCCCTGCAAACGCTAAAAAACTAATATTTTTATATTTCGATGGATATTCAATTATCTCATATCCACATTCTTGACAGTATTTAGCATCTTCAGGATTTTTACCTCCACATTTAGTACATAAACCAATAATAACACCCCTTACTAAACAACTAAGAATAGTGACTTTAAAATATGATTAAAGATGTCTCTTTTATTATTTAGTTTTTTCTAAAAAATTTTTTATCGGCTTATTTTAATTAAGTTAAATTTCTTTATCCATAAACATGATCAAGGATGCAAGCGAGAGAAAAAGTGGGAATTGAATAAAGAGAGCAGGAGAATATAAAAACAAACTAGTGACAAATTAATTTTAATAAAATTGATATGAATAGTAACATTTATAGTTAATGGGATTCCAATTTTAATCAAAAGTTGGAGGTGTAAATATGTATATTGGAGACAGCGACTCACATATAATTCACTTTTCTACCTGTAAGTATGCAAATGAAATATCTAATAAACATAGAGTATCTTTCAGTTCTACAGGTCAAGCTAGAGCAAATGGTTATCGTTCGTGTAAAGTTTGTAATCCATATTGATTAGATTACCCGAAATCTTTAAATAATAAGGAGAATGTTCGTATGAGTTATAGTCCACGCTATTTTATTACTGAAGTCTGTTATGATGAAAATAATGAGCATATTGAGAAAGTAAAGATTTATGAAAACGTAGGCGGAACTCTGAGAAATGAGGATATTTGGGTAAGGTCTAAAGTTGTAAGAAACTTGCATCAAAATATTTACATTATGACTTATTATCATAGAAATGGTAGATTGCAGCCAGGGGCACCAGTTGGCATTTATACGCGTGATGGTGAGGAATATATCAAAACCAAGTCTGACGGAGTACGTAGAGATAATTTAGATGAACTTCCGATGTTTGAATGTGATAACGATAAATTGGTTTTCTTTGACTAATATTCCTAATATCTCAGTGTATTAAATATAAAGAAAATACTAATTTTACGATAAAATTTAAATAAGTAAAATGTACGTAAAGTGCGCATAAGAAGGATGGCAATTTCGTCATAATAGATCTTAAGATTTGGTCGATGATTCTGTGAAAAAAGAAGTTAAATTATTGTTAGAAAGAGCCATTAATTCGTTAATTCTCAGTATTGATCATTTTAATCGGCCCTGGGATAGGGGTAGAGTAGAAGCTGTATTAATTTTTATTGATCATTCTTTTGAACTATTAATGAAAGCTTCAATCTTACATAAAGGTGGTAAAATATGGAAAAAAGGCCGTAGTGAGACATATGGATTTGATAAGTGTGTAAGGACTTGTATATCTAATAAAATTATAACAGAGGAGCAAGCGCTTACAATTCAGGCAATTAACTCATTGCGAGATGCTGCTCAACATTACCTAGTTGAAGTTTCAGAACAACAATTATATTTACATTCTCAAGCAGGTTTGACCCTATTTAAAGACATATTGACAGATACATTCCAAAAAAATCTTACTGAGGAATTGCCTGAAAGAGTTTTACCAATATCAACGATTCCTCCTTTAGATATCAACACTTTTTTTGTAACGGAACTTGAAGAAGTGAAAAAACTTCTTTATCCTGGATCAAGAAAGAAAAAAGAAGCTACAGTTAAATTAAGAGCACTTACTATTTTTGATAAGACATTGAGAGGTGAAACACATCAACCCAGTGAAAGTTATCTGGAGAATGTAGCAGATCAGGTTAAAAATGGAGTTGACTGGAAGGATTTGTTCCCTGGCGCGGCAGCAATAGATTTTACAACAGATGGTACAGGTCATAATGTTTCCTTGAGATTCACAAAAAAAGAAGGCATTCCAGTCAAAATAGTTCCTGAAGGTACGCCTGGAGTGACAGTGGCTTTAAAACCTGTAAACGAACTCAGTTATTATAGTTTAAATCATAAAAACCTCGCGAGAAAAGTAGGAATAACATCACCTAAGTTGACTGCTTTAGTTAAACATATGAATATTAAAGAGGATGGAAAGTGCTTTAAACTTATTAAAATCGGTAAATCAACCTTTGATAGATACTCTCCGAAGGCTATAGGAGAAATTAAAAGAAAATTAGAGCAGGTAAACTTAAATGAAGTATGGGAGGAATATAAGAAAAAAAAGAAGATGGAGCAAATTTATGCTAAAAATGCTTTAAAATAATCGTCATCTAAACTACGTGCATAACTAACAATAGATTAATGTAAATTAAAATGGATGGAATACTTGTCTAGTTCAACATCGACATGGGTACCACCAATTTGTTCTTTACTGTAATAAGCAATACCTATGTAATATCACCATCATAAGGATCAATGCCATTTTATTAGTGAATCCTATTCCTTATTACGGTTTACAAACTTTACAAGGTTTAAAACCCTCTTCTATAGCCTCATATCTGGTCTCAAAATCCTCACTGTTATATTCTTCTATTTCTTTTGCATAACGACAGTCAATCCTGTGAAATTTCATTTTATTCCGACTTCCAACATATGCCATTCCTAACCTCCCATTTATACACATTATAATCCTATTCTATATAGATGGAATACTTTGTATTAATTTTTTATTATCTCGATTCATCTAATCTACGCATTAGCTTACTTGCAAGAAATAATGAGTGAATTGCTTCTTCCTTTGTTATATTTATATTTTCATGTGCTTTGGGATTTCTAATAGCAGTCATTGATCCTCCAAAAATGTATTTATAACCGTCTTGAATGTTTCGACCTGATTCAGAATTCAAACTAGCCAATAAAATGGGAGGTTCCCTTACTACTGCTCTTCTATTTTTGTTGTATTGAAACCCGAATGCTTTAAACATCAAACTCTGTCCATCATCCTCCTCTCCAATTTTATCTTTGTACAATATTTTTACACGATGATTAACTTCTTTAAAAGCGGACTCTACTGAATCCGTATAATGTCCATCTTCAAACTTTCTTTTAGACACTCTAATTACATCGTGATGAATTAGAGACCAAAATCCAGGAAGGTATTTACCATCATCAAATTTTTTAAGTTCCTCCTCTACATTGAAACCTTCAATTACTTCACCCCAAGACTTTATATAGTTTCTTGCAGTTTCAAAGTCCCCATTTTCTAAGTAACGATTCACGGTTTCATTTAATAACTCACGTGTTATCCCATCATTTTCTTGTCGATCTACGGCCCATGGATATGGTTCTCCACAATCAGGGCAATAGTCCGGTACCGGCACAGCAAAAAATAGTTCCATATCATTACCTTCAATTGGAAAATCACATACTGGACATTTATGGATGGTTTCTGCACCACATTTATCACAAAATTTTTTTCTTTGTTCAGGTCGGTTATTATAACCATCTGTTATTTTATGTCCCTTAATACAAACTTGTTGAGTATCATGTTTCATCTTTAAACTCCTGATTCCAATTGAGATATATGATGGCCAAGAATGTGTGCCAGCTCGTAGGATTTGGATTAAAAATATTATTTAATACGATAATTAAAAGTTAATGAGTTAAATTATAAAAACTTATATGATGATAAATAAATACGAGTAACATCATAACGGGGGTTGAGCTAGTTTTCGCCATACTAAGTATATCCACAGAGATTCTTAAGTTAAAGGAGACTGATATTATGGGAAAAAAAGCAAGACTAACAAAATTTAAATATTTACTAAGCGCTTTAATAATTATATTCCATACAGCAAATACAATATCCCTGATTTTAACAGGAGGAGACATATGCGCGGAGGATTTGGCCGCCTTCTCCTGTAAACTCAGATCAACGAATTTTTATAAAATTAGCTTAAGCTCGCGCATATAGGGGTTCGAGTCCCCGACCTCCGTTCTGTTCATTATTATTTTGATATTGAGTTATTTAGCATTATGATGAAATTAAGCAATTCTTCTTGATCACTTAGTGGGAGCTTTATCATTCTTGTGTTGTGGAATGTAAAACCAGAAATTTATAGGCTTAGTAGGATTATGCGTTTGTAATCCTTTTGTGCTTTTAAAGCTCACGCCTAGTTTATTCTTATCACAAATAGTTTTAAATGAGTTGATAATAAAGCATCTTTCTTTATCTCTTCTTGAAAGTTGCCGTTCTTCGGGGAGTGGTATAAGTCTACTTTGACCTTTTAATAGTAATTCCCATTCTTCAAATTTTTTGAAGCATTCTCTTGAGTATATACCCATGCCTGCAAATAAATCAGCTAATTGGATGAGAGGACTTAATGTAGGAGTAGATGGTATAATTTTTAGTTCGAAATTATTTCTAAGATTAATTTTTACTTTACCCTGATTAGATTTAGATATCGACAATATTATCCCTTTATTATTAAGTATTTCAACTAGTTTATCCCAGTGCATCGTATTATTACGATCAGGGTATATTTCCCAGATCGCTCCATCAGGCCATCTTTTCATAATTACATTTTTCAAAAGATTATAATACATAATGGCAAAATTCTTTGCATCATCTCTACCAAAAACATTATGGCGACTATCACCCGTATCCCAAATAATGACATCAATACGTAAACCATTACCGATTACACATTTAAAAACCAAATCCATAACTTCTAGAATACATAATCGTAAGTCAGCACTCCGCAGTTCATGCCACTTGATATCCCGAGGATTATTAAAGCCGTGATTCGAACAAATACTTACAAATGCTAATTCAAATGCTTCTAAATTCTCAATAGGGAGAGTTATCATGCCTATTGATTCAAAATTACCGAGACTGGATTCGTCAGAAAATGCACCATGAGTTACCATTTTAACGACTCATCAATTTCCAATAATTAATAAATTATTCATGATACTTATCAATATTTTAAAATTATTTTCCGATGGATTAAACATGCAAGTACCGAAAAAATATAGGAACAAGATGTCCTCAAAAAAATTATTTTTACCTTTCTTCAATTGATCTTTTTTTCTTCCAGAGCAAATTTTGAAGAATTCATCTCCATTTGATAGACGTCTATATTTTTCTCTCTTGCAATTTTTAAAATACTATTCTTATCATCTTCGTCTGCTTTAGCCCCTAAATAAATAGTAGTCGGGTTAGGGACTTTTATTATGGGTGCAGATTCCGCTTCATTCTTACAATATAAGACATATCTCCATTCGTATTCATAACCCCAACCTTCATATTTATTTAGCGCACAAAAAACCTGAAACATATTATTATTTAAGCTATTTTCTTCGAGGACACCTAGTTGGATACCATCGATAATTTTACTTAAGTCAATTCCATCCATATACTCCGAAAGAACATTTTTTGTTTGGGAATGTTTATCAGGAAAATAATCGTCGATATGAAAGATTTTCTTCGAGTAATGTATTGGGAAAAGAAAACGTGTCAAGTGACTATCGTATCCTATTGATTTGAAATCATATTTAACACAAAATCCCGTATGCTCTTTAGCATAGTGACTCCACATTAAAATAGAATTACAATATTCACTAAAACATGAAACTAGCAAATAGCCTTTTAGTGTATCAACGTCAGGAGTTACTTTTCTAATTTTTTGTTCAATATCTTTCCTTACTTCCCTAAGTTTTTTCGCATCATTTTTACATTCAGGGCACTGATTTTTAGCTACGAATTTAAAGAAATCCTTGACCGGGTGTTTACTTCTTTTTATTTTCAACATTTGCTTGTTAGATAGACCATGTGCTTTCTGGAAACCATCAGGATTATCTTCCATACTTTTTTCGATAATGTAGTCATTTACATAAAAAGGTTCTGCTAAAATAAAAACGGAATCATAAGGATCATTAAACTCAGAAGGGTCTGAAAGAAAGACTGTATTATCCTCCAATGATTTTACGGATTTATCATTGAATGGTCTGTATTGGTATAAAAACTGAGGAAAATTTTCAAATTTCAATTTTGCGGCTTCTGTCGCATCTATTTTCGCAGGATCATTAGAAAATAATAGTTCCACAAATTCATCTTTCCACATAAGCTAACCCCAATATTGTTACTTTTACATCATAAGTATTCAACAACATGATCATAATTGCTCTCTCATTCACACAATCAACCCTATGAATATTAATTATCAATTACTATAAAATTTTCTAATAAATTATAGCAGCACCCATCACACGTGAAGAAGTGAATGTGTATAGTTAAGCGGTCAAATATGGAAATGAGTGTTCGTAGAAAGTCTAGTAAATCATCAAGTGAGTATATATCAAATTAAGTATATTTGATAAGTTTTTACTATTTATTTTTAAGTTTTATCAATATTCTACCATTATAATCGTTTTTTATCCATTTTAGTATATTTTTGATTTTTTTCTAATATTTTTTTATAAGTCCTTAACTATAACCTAATTTGCTTTTTGTAAGCTAGTATTGTTTGATTCTCTTTCGATATTCCGTAAAATATATATTTTATCAAATAAGTCCCAAATTAAAAGCCATTGTACAAATATGTACGCGAAACCTTTAAATAACCTCTTGTAATATATAGAAATATAAGTATACAGGAACGGTGATTCAAAATTTATTATAAAAAGCTATTATACTTAACACAAGAGCAAGAGATGGCTCTAAATAACGTTAAACTTAGAATTAAAGAACATGGAAAAAATATTTCAGAAAATCAGCTAATAAGAGATATCATTCAGGAATT
>JACWMK010000011.1 GCA_015661405.1 Methanobacterium sp. | reverse complement strand
GTTTTAGTTAATTAATGTACTAGAAACTTGTTAAAAATTTTTTTAAAAAAAACTTTTTTGGATATCATCAAAACTTTGTTTTTCGATAGATTTTTTGTAAAAAAAGCTTAAAATATTATTTAATAAGAATTTTTTTTAATAAAAAAAAAGAGCATTATAATGTTTTATTCTTTTAATAATTTCCAAAAATAAGAATATTATAGAATTTTTAATAATAATGAATAATTTTTTTTTAAAAAAAATAGGATGATTTAGGACAGTCTTAATGTTCCTGTATCACTAAGTATGCTAAACCTGTTTTAGTATCTACTAATTTAATATCTGTCATAAAATTACACTTTAAGGTGGATTGTTTAGTATTACATTACATGAATATTGACGTTAATAGCACCTCTCGGACCATTAGGGTTATTTTTATATTATTGGGGTTTAAAGCTGTTTACAACCATTTCGAATTTAGGTAGGGTGGCGTTATATTCACTAGCTGGGACTACACATCCAATTCTATAATATTTGGACCCGGGAACGGCTTCGATGTGTACAGTCAGGGCCATGTATTGTATATTACCATTACGCCATGTCTTAATGAGTTCCACTGCTTTCATCCCATTAACGGTGATGTTTCGCTCTGAAACTTCTGTTTGGCCAATAGCTGCAATATCACTCCTATAATCGCTGAGCATCTCATCTAGCGACCCCACATTTCGCTGTTTTATGTAAAAATAAGTTTCAATATAATCTTCACTGCCATTGCCAATTGGTTGATAGTATGCTACTATAGGGTCTCCATAACCCCATCTACTAGGACTATCGAGATTCGATATTTGTTTCCAATCAGCTGGGTAGTTAAATGTCAGTCCATTTGCTGAGTAAGTATTGTTTGGTATATATGTAGTATTATTATTAGATGTATTAGTTTGGTTTCCACTGTGGTGGGGATAGAATACCCCTGTAAACACTGCAATCAGAGCGACTATTAAAATTAAAGCGACTATTATAGAAAAATAACTCTTATTCATCTTTCACACTCATTCAGATATATATAAAAATTATAAAATTTATTACCAAATATTAACTGAAATTATTTTCATAACTTTCTTCATATTTCTCTTAATTTAAAAAAGTGATATAAACTTTTACTAAAAAAATAAAAAGAAAACCTTATTATAGTTGAAATTTTATTCTTAATTTTAACTTAAAGTAATAGTCGGTAGAATGGATATATAGTAAACGGACATTTTTAACAGCTAATTAAATGCGTTGTGTACAAAAAACGGTTCCAGAGTAGTTACAATTATCAGGGAATTTATGAACGGATTAAAATCATAGACCATATTAATCCATTTTAAATAAAAGCCCCTATAATGTCACCTGATGCATACTGAAACAATACAACTGAAAGTTTAATGAAAGAACTCGGAGAATCTGTTAGTAAGTAACAAGTAAAAGAACATCTTTCGATTTTGAAATTTACTTATGTGGGCTGTTGATAGAATGAAACATATCTATGACATCATAGATGAAGGAGAATATACAACTTAAAAAATTTGAGAAAAAATGAAGAATGATTAAGGAAATTTATATAAATTTGAAGTAAAAAATAAAAGTATACGTTAAGAAATACACTCATTCTAAAAATGTATTTTAAATTTAAATCTTTTTTTTAATTGAATTAAAAAAAAATAGTAAAAAAATTCATTTTAATAAGTGTTAAAAAATTACTTTTTACTATAAATGAATTTACTCATCAGTTAACTTTCCTTCTAGGAAGTCATCATATCCCTGTAGATCCAATAAACCATGTCCTGAGAAGTTAATGACTATGTTTTTATCTTCTCCAGCTTTTTTGCATTTAATGGCTTCGTCTATTCCAATTTTAATTGCATGTCCTGTTTCTGGGGCGGGTATTACTCCTTCTGTTCGTGCGAATATCTGGTTACTCTCGAAAACATTTATTTGGCTTACGCTACGTGATTCTATGATTTTTTCATGTGCAAGTAATGCCACTAATGGTGCCATTCCATGGTATCGTAGGCCTCCTGCATGGACTGATGGTGGAATAAAGTCATGTCCTAAAGTGTACATTTTGATGAGAGGTGTTAAACCAGCAGTATCTCCAAAATCGTATTTGTATTCTCCCTGGGTGAGGGTAGGGCAAGATGATGGTTCAGCTGCAATGAATCGACAATCTAAATCACCATTTATCTTATCTTTAATGAAGGGGAAAGTTGAGCCTGCGAAATTACTTCCGCCACCTACACATCCAACCATTATATCAGGTGTTTCCTCGATTTTTTCCAATTGTTTCTGAGTTTCTAATCCTATGATGGTTTGATGCAGCATTACATGGTTTAATACACTGCCCAGTGAGTAGTAAACTTTTTCATCTTTTAATGCATCTTCTATGGCCTCTGATATTGCTATACCTAGTGAACCGGGATGGTTGGGATTTTCTTTGAGCATTGTCTTACCAAATTCCGTGTGGTTACTAGGTGAAGGTATTACTTTTCCATTATACAGTTGCATGATGGTTTTTCGGTATGGTTTTTGCTTGAAGGATACGTTGACCATATAAACTGTACATTCCATGTCTAACAGACAGCAGGCTAGGCATAATGCTGATCCCCATTGCCCGGCACCTGTTTCGGTTGTTAATCTTTCTATTCCATCTTGTTTAGCATAATATGCTTGGGCGATGGCGGTGTTAAGTTTGTGACTGCCGGTGGGTGATAAATCTTCTCGTTTGTAATATATTTTAGCGGGAGTGTCTAGATATTCTTCTAAACCTTTAGCTCGGAATAGAGGATTGGGTCGACCTACTTTCTTATAAACATTTCTAATTTCTTTAGGGATTTTAATCCATCTTTCAGCGGACATTTCTTGTTCTAAAACGCCTTTAGAAAATATTTTTGGTAGATTTTCCAGTTGTTTCCCGTCTTCTGTTTGTGAGGGCATAGGTGGTTCTACGGGTAAATCGGCCACTATATTATACCATTTTTTTGGAACATCCTTCTCGGGTAAGGTAACTTTATACATGAAATCACTTTTTTTCTAATTTTTTATAATTTATTAATTCTATTTTAAGATAGTTATAGAATCGAACATAGTTTTGAGTATATATAACTAATTTTTATACTAATTTAAAACCTTTATTGTACACATTTGTACATTATAACTAAAATTCTTTGAATTAAAATAAAAATTGTAATTAATTTATAAAATATTAATATGATATCTTATTTTTAATTAATTGATTTAATATAATAATTAAGAACAATTATATTAACATGAAGATTTTGTCAATAGATGTGGGTTCAGGAACCCAAGATATAATGCTCTATGATTCAGATGAATCAATAGAAAACTCATCTAAAATGGTATTACCCTCACCAACCCGGATATTTGCTGAGAGAATACGTAAACATAAAAATGATCTTTTTTTAAGCGGTGAAACCATGGGTGGAGGTTCCGTCAATGCTGCTATAAAAAATCATTTAAAAAAAGGATACAAAGTCATCATGACTGAAGACGCTGCTAGAACAATAAATGATAATCTAAATCTTGTTGAATCGTTAGGTGTTCAGATAACTCCGAATGATGAAAAAAATCCTGATATATCTGAAATGAAACTTAAAGATGTTGATTTAAACGCTATAAAAGAAGCATTCAATCAATTTGATGTGGAATTGGAATTCGATTATATAGGTGTTGCAGTACAGGATCATGGTTTTATGCCTGGTATGGGTAATAGAAACTTTCGTTTCATGAAAATAAAAGAAAAACTAGACATTCCCCGTAAACCTGAAGAATTTGTATATTTTAGTTCAGTTCCAAATTATTTTACTCGGATGAATGCAGTTTTGAAAACCCTTAAGGGATATAATACAGTTTTAATGGATTCAAAATTTGCAGCCATATGTGGAATTACTTGTGATGATTATGTTAAAAATTTAGATAGTTATATTGCTTTAGATATTGGAAATGGCCATACTTTAGCAGCTTCTGTTTTTGAGGGTAAAATTTCAGGTGTTTTCGAACACCACACGGGAATGTTAACGCCTAACAAATTAATAAATTATATGGAAAAACTAGCTTTGGGTATATTAACTCATGAGCAGATACATGGAGATGGAGGTCATGGGGCTTGGATAGCAGAGGCAATTGATGGATTCGAATGCGTTGTTGCTACTGGACCGAAGCGGAAAATCCTTCAAAAAACAGATTTTAAGGTACATTACGCCACTCCGGCAGGAGATGTGATGATGGCTGGACCTGCAGGAATTATAAATGCAATTAATTATAAAAAAAATCATGAAGGAGAATATTAAATTTTGTATAATTTTTATAATATTTTTTTTTATTTTTATTTTAAATAAAATAATTTAAGGGAATATGCTATGATTAAAATGATAATGGATCCACATATACACAGTAAATACTCTGGAGATGCTACAGCATCACCAGAGGATATTATAAGAAAATCTAAGGAGATTGGTTTGGATGCTATTGCAATAGCCGATCATAATACTTTAAAGGGTTCAATAGTGGCCATGAGGGAAGTAAAAGATTCAGATGATTTTATTGTGATACCTGCCATGGAAGTTACTACAAATAAAGGACATATTGTAGCTTTGGGAATAACCCATGAGATAGAGAAAGGGTTATCTCCTGAAGAGACTATTGATAAAATCAGGAGTCAAGGAGGAATAGCTATAGCTCCTCATCCGTTTGTGAGGTACAGAGAAGGACTCTGTGGTTACGTTAAAAATTTAGATATTGATGCTATTGAAACCCTCAATTCCAGATACATTTTTGGATACTCTAATTGGAGGGCTAAGAGGCTTGCAGAGAAAAGAGGGATTCCTAAAATCGGCTCTAGTGATGCTCATTTTCTTGGTGCAATTGGCAGTTGTGTAACAGAATTAGAAGCTGAATTCTCAGTAGAAGGTATTATTAAAGGGATATTATCAGGTAAAACAAATGTTTTAGGTAGTAGGACACCTTTGCCACTTATAATGAAGGAAGTTATTAAAAAGAAGATTAGAAGAGCTTAAAATGTTAGTAATATAATTTTTTTTGAAATAATAGATATTATTTTAGATTTTATTAATTTTACCCTTAAACTTGTATAATATATAATTAGTATTAGAAATTTCAGATTAGAATTATATGTTATTTTACTCTTTTGATATATTATCACAATTATCCCAATTTATTGGAGAAAACTTTATTTACCTCCATCCGGGGTATACTATCTTAAACACAGTAGTCTTCGGGATTATACTGGGTATAATTGTAATATTCATCATTAAACTATTTAAATTCTTGAAAAAAGATCCTAAAGACTTGTTAATTCCCATCATACCATTCATATTCTTCGGATCTAGTGCTAGAGCCTTAGTGGATAATGGAATCTACCCTTTAACTTATATACTGGTAACTCCAGGTATATATGTTTTAACTGGAATCATAACCATTATAGCACTCTTAACATCAGTTTACATCGAGAGAAAAACCAGTTATGATTATAGACGCATTATGCTCATTATTGGAATAGCTCTATGCATACCCAACATAGTTAACATAACCCCTATTAACTTCATTGCATTTTTCGAAGTCCTCGGAGTCTGGCTATTATCATCATCAGTTTTCATATTATTAAGAAATAAATGGAGTTTAATCACAGATAAATTTAATTTAAGCGTATTAATGGCTCATTTATTTGACGCAAGCTCAACTTTTATAGCTGTTAGTTTTTATGGATATAGTGAACAGCATGTACTCCCTAATGAACTTCTTAATTTAACTGGCACTGCATTGGTAATGTATCCACTTAAAATAGCTGTAATATTATTTGCTCTTTATGTTATCGACACTTACGTGGAAGATAGAACCATAAAAAACATGTTAAAATTAGCTATATTTATTTTAGGACTGGCACCCGGACTTAGAGACTTCTTAACTTTAATCATTGGAACTTAAAAAAATTCAGTCACTAAACTAGTTTTATTAAAGAATATAAATTAGTAATATTACAAGAAGAAAATTAAATTTGATAAAAAACTCAATAAATAAAAAATTAATAAATATGGATATGTAAATTAATTTTCATATAAGTTTTTTATTAAATATAAATCTCGGTTCATTAAATGTCATTAATTTAATATTGGGGGAGGTCTTCCCTAAAATGTATGTAGAAGAAGTTAAAAAAATCATGGAACTACCGGAAACCATTAAAATATTTGACACCACCCTTAGGGATGGTGAACAGACACCGGGAGTCGCCATGACAGTAGATGAAAAGATTAGAATCGCAAAAAAATTAGATAATATTGGTGTAGATACAATAGAGGTAGGGTTCCCTGTTTCATCTGAAGGTGAAAGAGAAGCAGCTCGAGAAATCCTTAAACTAGGATTGAATGCTCAAATATGTGGCTTGGCAAGACCTCTCAAAAAAGATTTAGATGCAGCCATTGATTGTGGAATTGATTACATTCATATATTTATTGGAACATCTCCTCTGCATAGAGAATACAAGCTTAAAATGAGTAAAACTGATATCTTAAATAAGTCTGTAGAGGCTGTTGAATACATTAAAGATCATGGGATAATGGTTGAATTCTCAGCAGAAGATGCTACTAGAACTGAATTTGATTATCTTAAAGAAGTTTACCTAGCAGTTGAAGATGCTGGAGTTGATTATGTAAATGTGCCTGATACTGTGGGGGTTATGATTCCTGCATCAATGAATTATTTGATTTCTAAACTTGAAAAAGATTTAAAGAGTCCCATTAGTGTACACTGTCATAATGATTTTGGTCTTGCGGTTGCTAACTCATTAAGTGCTGTTGAAGCCGGTGCAAGTCAGATACATGTGGCTGTTAATGGGTTAGGGGAAAGGGCAGGTAATGCTTCTTTGGAAGAAGTTATAATGGCTCTTATAAGTATATATGGCGTTAAATTGGATATGAAAACTGAGTTTTTGGTTAGTACTTCAGAATTGGTTTCTAGGATTACTGGAGTTAAAATGCCCCCTAATAAGGCTATTGTAGGAGATAATGCTTTTGCTCATGAAGCAGGTATACATGTTCATGGTGTTCTTCAGAAAGCAGAGACTTATGAACCAATTTCCCCGGAAATAGTGGGTCATACGCGTAGAATAGTTTTGGGAAAGCATACGGGTGCAAATGCTATAAGATCTAAATTAGATGAATATGGAATTGAATTGGATAATAAACAATTTAATCAGGTTTTTAATCAGGTTAAAAAATTGGGAGATAAGGGTAAATGTATTACTGATGCTGATTTAAAATCAATGTCAGAAACTATTTTAGGTAGAGCTAAAGAAGAGATTGTAAAACTTGAAGGATTTTCTGTGATGACGGGTGATAATGTAATGTCGACAGCTACAGTTAAACTTAATATTAACGGTAAGATGGGTAGTATAGCTAAAACTGGTGTTGGACCTGTAGATGCTGCTATAAATGCTATACAAAGTTTAGTGAGTGAAACTGCTGATATTGAGCTTAAAGAATATAACATAGAGGCTATAACTGGGGGCACCGATGCTTTGGCGGAGGTTTTCGTCATAATGGGAGATAATGAAGGAAATAAGGCTTCGGGTAGATCTACATTGGAAGATGTAGTTATGGCTAGTGTAGAGGCTGTTTTAGATGCAATAAACAAAATTTTAATTGAAAGATAAAATTATCCGCCTAAATTTTAATAATTTTTGTTTAAATCCAAAATCACATGTTTTGCATTATTAAAATAAAATAGGAATAAGTTGTCTTAATAGATTTTAAATAAAGAATTTAGTTAATTATATCTATTTATAAATTCAAATAAATCTTTAATAATTGTTAATTAAATTTAATGATCGTGAAAGATAAATGACTAATGCTAAAATTCTTGTGGTTGAAGATGAAAAAATCACGGCAGAACATATTAAATTAGGACTGGAAAGCGCTACCTATGAAGTAGTTGGGATTGTTTCATCAGGTGAATCAGCCATTAAAATGGTTGAAGAAAAAAAAGTTGATCTAGTACTAATGGATATTCATTTAAAAGGTGAAATGGATGGTATTGATGCTGCAGAAGAAATAAGGGGGCGTTTTGGTCTTCCAGTAATTTTTCTTACAGCTTATAGTGATGAAAACACTGTTCAACGGGCTAAAATAACTGAACCTTCAGGATATATTCTTAAAGAATCCTTTGGATTTATTAGGAAGCCATTTGTAGAAAGTGAATTACATACGGCTATTGAGATAACTCTTTACCGTCATATAACTGAGAAACGTTTGAGGGAACATCAGAGATGGTTAGCTGCTGTGTTAAACAGCATCAGTGATGCAGTGATTGCTACAGACTCATTAAGACAGGTTAAATTTATGAATCCGGTTGCTGAGGAGTTAACTGGATGGATAGAAGAAGATGCAATTGGAATGGATTTAGGTGATGTATTCAAAGTTTTAGGGGTTAAAAATGGTTCTAGAGATGTTTCTTTAGAGCTTAATGTACTTCCCTTGGATCCTGTCATGCTTATATTAAAGGATGGAACTCAAAGGCAGATAAATGGAAATGTTACACCTATTAAAGATGAAAATGGAAATGTAGAAGGTTTAGTAGTAATATTCCGCCCGTTAGTAATTTAAATTCTTTTATATTAATATTTATTACTATTATATTCCAATTTTTACTTTTATATTATTTTATTCTATAAATTTAAGATTTTTAGAATTTAAAATAGTTAATTATTTTATTACTGGAATATTATAAATTTGGAAGTATTTTAAAAATTCTTCAAGTTAAACTAGATGGAGGCTTAAATAGAATTCATTTAAGAGTTAGCATTTTTTCGGGTGGTTAATCAGCTTTAATTCAGTCATTTTGGACTTTTATTATTACAATAAAATATCGATAATCAAAAATCCCTTGTTGACGTTTATGCTTGCTCAAACGATTATATTGGATTTTAAATGGTGTTGTAGAATTATTAATAATTTAAAAAAAAGTTTAAAATATTATTAAGTTTTAAATAAATTTAAGCCAGGATAAAACACACAAAATATATATATTATTACTAAACTAAAAAAAAACAATGTATTTCATGGAGGTAAAGTGAATGTCAGAGGAAAATGTTGTATACATTGGTAACAAGCCGGTAATGAACTATGTTCTAGCTGTAGTAACTCAGATGAATGGAGGAGCTCTAGATGTCGTTTTGAAAGCTAGAGGAAGAGCAATAAGTAGAGCAGTAGATGTTGCGGAAATTGTAAGAAACAGATTTATAACTGACGTAGATATCGGTGGTATAGATATCTGTACAGAAGAGATAACTAGCAATGAAGGTGCAAACACCAACGTTTCAGCCATAGAAATACAGCTTAGCAAAGAATAGATATATAATCCTCTAAAATTGAAACAATTATTACGTTTTAAATAAAAAATTTTTTTTTTAAATTAATTAATTCTTTTAATTTAAGGTATAGGTGTTATCAAACGCCTAATTTTTCACCATATAATGTTCATTTAAATGGTTAAAAGTTGATTTTTTTTAATAATTTTTTGTTTTTGGTATTTAAAATAGATTTTAGCATTAATAACCTTGTTGTAAATAAAAAAAAGTTATTTAGTGTAATTAATTACCTAAAATAATTTTAATTATATACAAAAAATATTAAAATAAATTAAATGATGGAATGAGACTTAAAAAAACTCTTTTTTAAATAAACCATCATATAATTAAATAATTCCTTTATTTTCTATTGTTTCTAATTCGTCTTAATGCAATAAGCCCAACTATGATAAGTACTGCAATTACTGCCTCATAATATAGGGATATAGATGTGGCGGAGTTCTGCTTATCAATGTTCAAAGCATAGAGATAGCCGTCATTACCACCAATATATGTCATGTTTCCATAGGCTACCGGTGATGCGCTGAATGGTGCATTGAAAAGATAATATCCTGGATCAAAAGCCCATTCTATCTGACTACTATACTTGTTTAGTATGTAAACATTTCCATTATTACATCCGAATACAGTTCTATTTCCTGAAATTGCTGCAGTTGATTTTATAGCTGCACCCGTTTGAATTGACCATTTATTTTCTCCAGTCCTAGTATCTAGACAGGAGAACTGACCACTATCACTACCTACATATAAGTTGTAATAGTTACCGTCTATTGTAGGTGATGATTCAACTTGGCTACCCATATAATATTCCCATATCATTGATCCAGTGGTAGCGTTTAATGCGTAAACATTTCCATCATCAGATCCAATATATACTGTTCCATTATTTACTGCAGGAGATGATACCACCTTGTCTCCTGTTGTGTAATCCCACATTAATGATCCGGTTGTAGAATTTAATGCATAAACGTTCCCATCGTTAGATCCCACATACAATGTTCCATTATTTACTGCAGGTGATGATTTAACAGCTCCACCTGTTTTATAATTCCATGCTAATGTACCATTTGTGGTATTTATTGCATAGATATTTCCATCGTCTGATCCGAAGTATACCATACCACTATCTACAGTTGTGGATGATTCAATTGAGCCACCTGTTTTATAATTCCAAAGCACTCCCCCGGTAGAGGGGTTTAATGAGTAAAGATAATCATTCATAGAACCAATATATAACGTCCTATTTACAATTGAAGGAGCTGAATCTATTACTCCTCCTGTTTTGTACGTCCAAACTTCGGAACCATTCTCTAGATCCACAGCGTAAATGTTTCCATTAGTGGAACCGAAGAAAATGGTTTCATCAAGAATAGCTGCAGATGAATTTATAGCCGCCCCTACATTAAAATTCCAGATACTAGGGGTGAAATCAGCGGGTTGAGTGATGAATCCCGTATGATTTAAATTTTGCTGAAAAACAGGCCAATCTGCAGCTGCAACTGGTGCAAATGACAATGGCAAGGCTAAAAAACCCATCAGGATAAATCCAATTACAAAATTTTTTTTACCAATCATTTAAAATCACCTATAATTTAATCAATATTTTTTTTATCTATCATAAATTTCTCGAATTTTAAAAAAATAAAAGTTAAAGAAATTTCCAAGTTAAATTGTTTTCACACGTCTCGGTTGAATCCTCTAACTCCTAATCCAAAGAATAATGCTGTAAATCCTAAAAGAACCACTACATCCACCCATATGGCCCCAATACCTACTCCTTTCAACATTACTGCCCTTAAAGCGTCATTAGCGTAAGTTAATGGTAGTATGTAAGCTATTTTCTGGAATATCCATGGCATAGTTTCCACGGGATAAAATACACCGGACATAAACATCATGGGCAGAGTAATCGGTTGAACCATTTGCATATAATCTTCTTGAGTGGAAACTCTTGCGGATATCATTATTCCAAAACCAACAAAACACAATGCTACCAATACTAAGAGAAGTAAAGTAAGCAACATGCTTCCAGCAATAACAATTCCAAATAGTATAATTGCAACTACAATCAATATTACGGCTCTTCCAGTTTCTATAGTTAATTTAGATAGAATTTTACCGCCCACAATAGTGGTAATACTAGTTGGAGTCATAAATAATCTAGCTAATTCTCCACGCTCACGTTCACCTGCTATAGATTCTCCCATACCAAACATACATGAGAACAGTACAACCATAGCTAAAACACCAGGTACTAGGAAGTCTATATAACTAATGTTTCCATATAACTTGTTTATCTGGAAATTAATAGAATTCACTATATTCTGGAAGTTAATTCCCCCTGAAGTTGTTGTGGCAGGACTTGATAGAAGTTGTGATGAAGTTTGCGATTGAACTTGTATTTGAGAAGATTGGGCTGCTGAAGATGATAAACCCATGGATTGAAGTTCTTGTATTCCTAATTGATTTGATATTTGACTAAATAATGCCTGTGTAGTTGGGATAAGTGCACCTGTTGCCATTTGATCTGAAGAATCCGCGTCAATTATCACGTTTTTCGGTGTTTGACTCTGCATGTCATCATAATTCGACGGCAAAATTATAGCAGCTTTAACCTGACCATCCATCACCATCTGTTTTCCCTTGTTTGGATCATTTATTACATTTACAACGTTATAAAGACTTGTACTTTTAATTGCGTTAAGTGTAGCATTTGTGACTGGACCATTACTCTGTGATACTACAACTACTGGAATATTGGTTAGTGTTCCACCCATACCATATCCGAATAAGGTAATCATGATTATGGGAAAAAGTATTAATGCAATTAAACGTGGTTTATGTCTCCATAGAACCATGATATCTTTTTTAAACATCCACATCATTTTTTTGGTTTCCACCATTATTCTTCACCTACCTTTTCTTTTTTAGTGGTGACTCTCACGAAAACATCCTCTAGTGAAGGATCTTTTGTAGAAATAGAAGTCATATTTCCATTATTTTCGATAATACTGGATATAATCTGGGTTACAGATTCTTCTGAATCCTCCATCTCTATAACTATCCTTCCAGAATGTTGTTTTGTAATGTTATAAGTAATTGGTAATTTTTCTAGTTGATTCACGATATTTTCATCTAAATTACTTATCATTATACTTAATTCCATAGAATCTCTATTTTTCTTTTCTATGTAATCTTTAATCTTATTGAAGGATGCATTTTCTTTTGGAGATGCTTCTTTTTGTATTTCTTCAACTATTTTGGTAATGTTGGAACTTCTAGATGTTTTTTCAGTCTTTCTTTCGTTAATCATTGTGTCTTTGAGTCCTTGTGGTGTATCAAAAGCAGCGAGAACCCCACGATTTATGATTCCTACATCATCACATAGAAGTTCCACTTCGTACATATCATGGGAACATAGAATGATGCTTCGACCTTCAGAATTTAATTCTTCAACCATATCCCATAAAACTCTCTTGGTGGTGGGATCTAATCCAATTGTGGGTTCATCTAGGAATAATATGTCTGGTTGGTGGATTAAACTTGCAACAACCGATGCTTTTTGTTTCATACCGCCTGAAAGTTGACTTACTGGTTTGTTTTCAGCGTATTTTATATCGACCATTTCCATTAATTCATCAGCTCTACTATCTCTTAAATCCCGGGTAACTCCATAGAAATCACCGCATAACTGTATATTTTCTTTAACGGTAAGATCTCCATATAAACTGACCATTTGAGGTATCATTCCTATTTTCTGTCTGACTTCATTGGGATTTTTTAAAATATCGTTTCCCGCTACAGTAGCGGTTCCTGTGGTGGGTAATGCTAAACAAGTAAGCATTTTTATAGTGGTGGTTTTTCCAGCGCCGTTTGGACCTAGAAATCCAAAAATACTTTTATTTTTGATCTTCATTTTTAAGTCATCAACAGCTTTAAAGTCACCATAATTTTTGGTTAGATCAAAAGTTTCTACACAATATTTCATAAATTCAACTCCTATTCATCTTCTTTAAAAAACATATCTCTCATGAATTCTTCAAGAAGCTTGCTTCTATGGTTTTTATAAACGTTCTTGATTCTAGAAAGTGTATTAATACCTTCTACGGTTATTTCATAGTATTTTAATTTTCTTTTTCCATGGTACTCCCAGGTTCCTTCAATTAATCCATTTTTCTCCAGATCATGGAGTATGGGATATATTTTACTAGGGCTAGGAGTTTTTAATTTGTCATCAGCTACTGAATCGCCCTGCAACTGAGTCATTATATCGTACCCGTGCACACGTCCTTTTTTAATAAGCCATAGTATCATAATTTTAAAACCAGGGGCTTTCATCATACCTTTTAAGAGCTTTCTATCATATTTTGGTAAATTCTTAAAACGGTTTTTATGTTCGTGATAATCTTCGTGCATTTTCTTATGTTCGTTCATTGTTTTTTTTAATGATTCTATTAATCCTTCATTATCAGGGTTAAATTCCTTGGAATCAATATTAATGCTTAATTTTTCATCATCCATCAAATTTCACTCCCGATTATCAATTTTGTATTTTTTTAAACATTATATTCAATTCAGATATATCAAATTTTGACATAGTTATTTTTGATATATCTACTTCATATATAAATGTTTTGGTAATAACACTCAAATCAATATTTAGGTTAGCCTAAAACTTCATATGAACTTAACAAAATTCCAAATTAAAAAAAAATATTTAATTAAAATAAAATTAAATGTTAGAAGTAGTTCTTTATTAACAAAATTTAAACCACAAATAACTAAAAATACATATTTATAATTTAATTTTATCCATTAGCAGGGAGTTGTTAACATAAAAGTCGGATTTTCAACACTGGCACTTTTTTTAAATTCATTTGAAGATTGGTTAAAAAGGGCTGAGACAGATGGATTCCAGCTAATAGAAATATTGTGTGAAGGCCCACAATGGCCTAGAAACCTATTATTACATGATAAAAGCGAATTTGAAGTATTTCAATCCTATGAAATTGATGTTTTTATCCATTCTCCAACCATAGATCTAAATCCTGCTAGTTTAAACCAAGGAATTAGAGATGAAACTTTAAATCAACTTAAAGAAACAATTGATTTGGCCGTAGAAATTGGAGCTAATGCTATTACTACTCATCCTGGATTAATTCATAGATATGAAACTCGAGTAAAGGATATTGGAAGACAATATTCCATTGAAACACTGACTAGTGCCAACGAATATGGAAATGAAAGGGGAATTATTTTTTCTGTGGAAAACATGCCTAATAAATATGCATATTTCTGCAATAATGCTGAAGAACATGCTCTAATTACTCGAGAATGCGGCTCCTGTGCAACCATTGATTTGGGTCATGCTAACACCAGTGGAGATATTAAACCATTCCTTGATATGAAGAACATTTGTTATTATCATTTAAGTGACAATAATGGGGATAAAGATCAACATCTGATTCTTGGAGAAGGAAATCTTGATTTAGAATTACTTAATGGAATTGATAAGGTGATATTGGAACTCGATGAATATCAAAATGTTTTAAATAGTCGTAAAATCCTCCGCTCATGCGTTAATTCAGTTTAATATTGTTTAAAGAATATCAAAAATACATAAAACCGGATTTGAATAAATTTTAATATAATAAGAAGCTTAGAGGGAACTTAAATGGATAATAATGTATATTTCAGTGATTTAAGGTCTAGAAACAGTAGGGAAAACAAAGTAAATAAAATTAGAAAGCTTTTTGATCAAAGCAGCTTTAATAAAATTGTTGAAAGAAACGGTTTAACTGCAGTTAAATTGCATTTTGGGGAGGAAGGAAATGATTCGTATATAAATCCGGTATTCATACGTCAAGTGGTTGATAAAATAAAAGAAAGTAGGGGAAATCCATTTTTAACCGACACTAATACATTATATTTTGGAAGTAGGCATGATTCTGTTCAACATCTAAAAACAGCTATAATGCATGGTTTTGACTATTCGGTGGCTGGTGCACCTCTTATTATAGCTGATGGACTTTTAGGTGAAAACTGGATTGAGGTAGAAATTAATTTGAACCATTTCCAGAAAGTTAAAATAGCGGGTGATATTGAAACTTCAGATAGTATGATGGTGTTATCCCATTTTAAAGGTCATGGTATGAGTGGATTTGCGGGAGCTATAAAAAATCTGGCTATGGGGTGTGCTGCAGCACCCGGTAAGATTGAGCAACATGAATGTGCTAAACCCATTATTACAGAATCTTGCACTGGTTGTGGAATATGTGTAGGAGAATGCCCGGTTTATGCTATGTTCCTTGAAAACGGTAAAGTCAAAATAGATTATGAAATGTGTATAGGATGCAATAATTGTCTTGAATTGTGTCCGGATTCTACAATAACATTAGATTGGGAAAATATGAGTATTTTCATGGAAAAAATGGTGGAATACGCGTATGGGGCTGTTAAGAATAAGAAGGGTAAAGTTGGTTATATTAACTTCCTCACGGACATAACACCAGATTGTGACTGTGTTCCATGGAGTGATGCACCATTAGTTCCGGATATTGGAATTTTGGCATCAAATGATCCTGTAGCTCTGGACAAGGCGAGTTATGATTTAATAAACCAACAGATAGGTTTTAAGAACTCTATGCTTCACCGTAATTACGAGAAAGGTTCTGATAAATTCCGTGGTGTATGGGATAAAGTGGATGGACGTATTATATTAAATTATGCTGAAGAATTAGGTATGGGTGTCATGGATTATGAATTGGTTACCATTTAAAATGTATATTATAGGAAATTAGAAACTTTTTTTATAATTCCTGAATGATTAAAAATATAAATTTTCTACAGGGGAAAAATTTATAATATAATTTATTTTTTTAAAATAACAATTTACGTTAAAATAGTTGAGGAAATGGTAAAACGTGGTGAATGTAATCCTGAGAGTTTTAATATTAGATGACCACCACATGATTAAAAATTTTGGTGGATGGTATTATGGTGATGGTACCTTTTTCCTCTAAAATCTAATTGGTTATTATGGTAACCTTCAAAAGAATAATATTCTTTAATTTAAACTTGTTTATCATTGGAGTTATGGCTTAAAAAGGTATTATGCTAATAGAAAAAATTTCATAGATGAAAGTGTTGATAGAACTACAATTAATTATAATGAAAACTTACTTAGCATTTTTCATTAATAGAGTATTTTATTTATATAATTTTTTATACTGTAGAATTTTTTTTTATTTTTCTCTAATTACAATGGTATTAAATCTAAATATTTTTTCTTCAGTAGAATAAATTTCTGTAAAAAAATAATTATAAAAACTAAAATTCTATATCAAGAATCTCTTTTATATTATAAACAACAAAATCAGCTACATCATAAACCTTTTGAGGAACATCTTCCTTTTGTTGAAGTGTTAAAACCCCCACATCCGCTTCTTCAATGGCGAGAAGATCATTAGAGCTGTTACCTACCATCATCACATTATAGTGTTTTTTAAGTTCTCTAACGATTTCTTGTTTTCTACGAGAATCGGCAGTTCCACACACATTTTCTTTAGGAATATGTATAAATTTGGCAAGTTCTTCTAATGAGCGAGTTCTATCTCCTGAAGCAACGTAAATTTTTATACCTCTATTTTTTAGTTCATTTATCACAGCAGGGACTTCTTTGAAAATCTTTCCACCTGCAGTTATGGTGAACTCAACTTTTCCTTTATCTAAATTCATGATGAAACCTGATCCGCTACATATTTGCACGTTATAATGTTTTTTTACAACGGCTTTTATAGTATCCTGGATGTCAGCTACCCGAGTATTATCATTTTTCATAATTTCCAGCAAATCATCTTTTTCTATACCATGGGCTGAATAACTAACATCAAAATTAACATTATTATTTTTAATAAAGTGATGAATAGTCTGGTTAGGTTTTGCATTAATTATACATTTGGAGGGATCAGTCTGCAAAACAACAAGAGCTCTATTAATATCATAATCCACAATATCTATTGAGCTTACATCGTCACATATAGTCCCAGTTTTGAGATTTTTAATAGCCCTGTACCTTTTAATCAGAGTACCGGAGTTATCAAAGACGACAGATTTCATATTTTTCACAATAATTGATATGGTTGGATTTAACTTAAAAGTTATGCGGATTAAATTTTTTTTTGAAAGTTTGTATTATAATATTTCGAATAAGTAATTAAATTTTGTAATTGAGAATTATTGGAAATAAAAGCTTAATATGATTAAAATACTCTAATATTCTCATAATTATCTTATAATGATTATCTGTTATGATTTTTAATCGGTATTAGTGAAAAAGGATAGATCTATATTCATTGGTTAAATTATCTTAATTTGAAAGATAATATTTAAGGTTATTTATAGATTTAGAAGTATTACAATCCATATAAATCAGCAGTTAGCCACCTACCAAGTAAAACTGGACAATATAAATATAAATATAGTTATTTCGGTTAATAAATGACCTAAATAACTAAAGCTCATCTATGAATTATTTAATAGGGTTTGTAAGGTTATTGGGTGTTGATGTGTTTCCCATTTGTCTTCGTAAATAGTTGGTTATTCAGCAGAATGTTTTCTATTTTCTTTTATAGTTCGTACTAGCAATAGGTTTGTCAAGTAGAATTTTTCATTGCAGCTCATTATTCTTGATATGAGTTTATATTGAATTTTAATCTATTTATAGTGTTAATTCATTAAAATAGGATATTTTAAATGATTATATCATTATTAAGATAATATTATGGATTTAAAAGTATTTCCGAGTATGTTAAGCAATGTGTCATACGGGTAATGTATATAGTATAAAAGAAGAGTTTGTAAAAATTGGATTTTTGAAACTTGAAATACATTTATTTATGAAACTTTTAGGAGGGGCTTTTAGATGATGTTTAATTAAATTTAAAGGATTTATTTTTTTGTGAATGACCGGCTATTGCAGTTTTATTTATGGTCTGACGGGCCTGTTTACGCCAACCAAGCAGTAAAACCAATGACATTTATTTTTTTTAAAAGTTTTTTTTTAGATTTAATTTATTATAAATGAAGGAGGGATTTTTCAAGTTAATGAAAGATAGATCATGAATTTTGTTAAATTTTGCAGGATATTAAATAAATTAATTTTATTTGAATTAAAAAACGATAAAATAAAAAAAATTCAAAATGAGAAGTTATAATATTAAAATGGATTAAAGTTCTCGCCATATGTCATGTAAAATTTCATGTATAATATTAAGAAAAGATAAAAGGAAGTTATAAGAATAAGAGAGGAGAATAAAAAAATTTAAAGAAACATTTCTACAAAATTAGGCGAAGAAATAAAAAAAATAATTTACAGTCAAAAGAAGGAATGTATAAAAAAAATATTTTTGGAAAATAATTTAAGAAAACTATTACTATTGAATGTAAAAAATCAAATAAAAAAAATTCATGAAACCGGGTATCGTGAATCCGATAAACCTAAAAATAAAGTTTGTTAGCTCTTTTTCAAAACCCTTAAAGTACCCTTAACGGTACCTTAACAATTTTTATAATTTAAAAATTTCTTTAATGAAAGTATTTACATATACGACAATTAAAGAACAAATTAATATAAAAAAATAGTTTTATTTTGAAAATAAAAAAAAAAATTTGTCCAACGACCCAATAACTTTACAGTCCCATTTAATAAAAAAAGAAGATATATAATAATATATGTAGTTTAGTCACTGATTTTGGGGTATAAATTTCTTTTAAAGATATAAAAACCCGAATTAAATGTACTTTTTTTCAAGAAATTTTATTCAAGATTAAAACATTTATCCTAGGAAGTTAATTTTTTGACCCATTCCCCTTTCCATTGCTTTTTGGTAGATATTCCAGGCAGTAACTATATCCTGAACAGCTAAACCGGTAGAATCAAATACTGTGATTTCTTCATCAGATTCTCGTCCCGGTTTATCACCATTTACGATATCTCCGATCTTAGCGTAAATATCACTTCTTCTTATAAGTCCTTCATGAACCGGAATATTTATTTCACCACTGTGACTAGCCTGATCCCAGCAATCAATAACAACTTTAGCCTTTTCCAATAAATGACTTTCTAATTCCTGTTTACCTGGAGCATCAGCACCCATAGCATTAATATGAGTTCCATCAGCTACCCATTTCCTTTTAATTACAGGAACACGGGCTGGGGTAGTAGTAGAAATTACATCAGAACCTACAACTGCTTCTTTTATAGTGTCAACCGCTGTTGCATTTATTCCAAAATTATCAGTAATCATTTTAGCAAAGTCCGCCCTATGAGTACAAGTCCGGCAGGAAACCTTCACTTCTTTAATGTCCATCACTTCTTTGATTGCCATTAATTGAGTAAACGCTTGCATACCAGCTCCGATCAATCCTAATACTTCAGAATCAGCTCTAGCAAGGTATTTAGTAGCAACTCCACCAGCAGCACCGGTTCTCATATTAGTGATCCAAGTTCCATCCATCACTGAAATGGGGAATCCTGTTTCAGGATCAACTAATTCTATAAGTCCCATAACAGTAGGTAAATTAAATTTTCTTGTATTATTAGGATGGACATTGACGTTTTTTACTCCTGCTTGATCCAATCCCCTGATGAAGCAAGGCATTATACGTAGATCTCCTTCAAATTTTTTGAAGAATAAATATTTTTTAGCAGGCATTTGTACTTTACGCTGCGCATGATAGGAGTAAGCAGTTTCTACATATCCTATAATTTCTTTCATATCACTAAGTTCTCTTATTTCACTTTCTTTAAGGAGAAGAGTTTCAAACATTTATAGGCACCTCTAATAAATTTTTATGATAAATATAACTTAAATTTTATAAT
The DNA here is from genome assembly GCA_015661405.1 of Methanobacterium sp. Lineage (GTDB taxonomy): Archaea > Methanobacteriota > Methanobacteria > Methanobacteriales > Methanobacteriaceae > Methanobacterium_A. The sequence continues at coordinate 34,104 of JACWMK010000011.1, read as the reverse complement.
CCATACTTTATTAAAATTTGCTCTTAGTACATAAACTATCACACTTGATGAACAAAACTGTCGTATTTTTGGCTTAGACGTTATGAAAGTAGGATAAAAATGATTATAGGAGGATATTAACTCTATAATTTAGCATTATTGAAAACATCAGAAACAGCTAAGTACATTTTAGCTAAGTACATTTTCACAAAAGTAAAATGTAACATAATCTTGAATTGAATAATTAAATATTAATAGAAAAAAAAATTAATTGTTTTTAATAAATTAATAAAGGGGCTTTTACTTGAATAACAATCTGAATTTAATAGATATGCTAAAAAAATCAATTAAAGATGAAAAAGAGGTCAGAACTTCTGAATTTATCATTGCTATTGTTGTTAATATTATCTTCTTTTATATCTTTAATAATCTTTTAAATTGGCATCTCAATTTCATAACCAACAGTTTTCAGGATGTTTTATGGATAATAAACCTTACACTGGGATTTACTATTATTGTTAATGCTCTTTACCTATTTTATCATCCAAAATGGTTGCGTGATTCTCTACAAATAATAATTAACATTCTAGGATTTCTGGTTGTTTATTTTTTATATACTGTGTATCCATTTAAATTTAGCCAGATATTCATATCTTACGGATTAAAATTAGTATTAATACTTATCATGCTTGCTATAATAGCAGCTACTGTTTATCAAATTATGCAACTAATTTTGAGAATATATATAAAACTTCAGAAATAAAATTCCAGATTAAAGAATTGATGACAGAATATTAAAATATGGGCACATTTTCAACATTTACAATGATTTATTGTCCCATATTGTATACATTTTTATAAGCCATGTTTAAACTGTAATTAGGAGCGTATTTTAGCTCAAACTTACTAATGCTTTGTTTACAATTATAATAAATATCATTAAGAATTTTTTTGAGTACAATTAAATCATCCGATTATTCGATATTCTAGGATGTAATTTCTCTTTTAAATTTATTTTACTTATTCAAACTTAGTAGATATTCTATTTTTTTTATTCTTTTGAAGTTTTAGATGATCTTATTTCATTTAGATCTGTTTTTTTAAGTTATAATGATAAATAATAAAAAAGTTTAGATGCCATGGAAATCATATAATATGGATATATAATACTGTAGGTTTGGAATGGAGGTTAAATGATTTTCAATAAAAGTAATTATATTAAGATCATTAAATTTATCAAGCTTGGTAAACCTCATTTAGCCGGGAGCTTATTTTTTTATTTTTCTATAGGTGCTTTACTTGCTGTTTTATTCAATGCACCATTTGTTTTAAGTAAATTTATACTGGCATGGATTATTATATTTTTATCTGGTTGGGCGGTTCATTATCATAATGATTATCATGATTTTGAAACGGATCATTATACCAAACCTACACCTATTTCGGGAGGCAGTGGAATACTGGTTGAACATCCTGAGTGGAGGGAATCATCAAGATTAATGGCTCTTACACTTATCGGTTTAGCTATTATTTTTTCTATAGTATTTACTTCAATCTTCGCTTATTCATCAACATTTGTCTTATTTGTTATAATGGGTAATATTTTAGCCTGGTTTTACGCGGCCCCTCCTATTAAATTATCTTATAGGGGATTAGGAGAATTTGGAAATACGGCTATAGCATTTCTATTTCCAGCTATGGGTTACTGGAGTTTGATGGGAACTTTAAATCTTCCTTTCTTTATATTTGTTATACCACTGTTATTTTTTCAAATGTTATTTACGAACAGTGTAGAAATTCCGGATATGGAAGGTGATAGAATGGGGGGTAAAATGACTTGGATTGCATCTAAAGGTCGAAGATTTGGCTTTAAATTAATTGCAATTTCTGGATTATTCGCTACATTATCATTTCTTATTATACCTTACACCAACCTATTTCCTTCGAACATTGACTTCAGAGTTATTGTAATTATATCATTAATTCCTCTGAGTTTAGGAATTATAGGATTAATCAAAAACCCTTTAGATAAAGCATCTGCTACTAAAATTTGTGTTTATAACTTGGCATCCATTATATTAGCAGCATTTTTAATCAATTGTTACTTTGTATACCTTTTAATTCCATCCAATGTTTAAACACTATTTTTATAGGATTTAATATGTATAATAACCTTGATACTCTTAAAAAAATAATCATGTTGGGAAGACCTCAAATTTTAGTTGGTAATTTCCTTCTTTTTTTTATGGGAGCTATGCTTGCTATTTTATTTAATGCAGAATTTGTTTTAAGCAAATTTATATTAGGATATTCAATTTTATTCACAGCTCATCTAGCAGTTCATTATAGTAATGATTATTTTGATGTTAAGGTAGATAAGTACAGTGAATCAAACGCAATTTCAGGTGGTGGTAGGGGAATATTGGTTAAAAATCCGGAGTTAATGGGTTTATCAAAAACTTTAGCTGTAATTCTTTCAACTTTATCTCTTGCCATTGCAGCAATTTTTACAATTATATTCACTTATCCCCTTTCATTCTTCTTATTCTTCCTATTTGGAAATCTTTTAGCGTGGTTTTATACTGCGCCTCCAATTAAATTAGTTTATAGGAGATTAGGAGAAATTGCTAATATAATAGCAGTAGTTATATTTTTAGGGGCGGGCTTTTTTACTTTAATGGGAACTTTAACTATTCCATTCTTCATTTTTGCAATTCCAATCATTTTTTTACAAATAATTTTCATTAATAGTTTTGAAATTCCTGATATGGAAGGAGATAAATTAGGAGGTAAAATCACTTGGATAGTATCATGGGGTCGTGAATTTGGTTTCAAACTTATATTACTTTCAGGATTATTAGCAACCATATCATTCTTAATTATACCGTTTACTCATCTATATCCATCCAGTTTAAATTTCAGTGTACTAGTGATCATATCTTTAATTTCACTTAGTCTTGGAATCATAGAATTAATAATAAAACCTTTTGATAAAGTATCAGCCACTAAATTTGCAACTATCAACGTTGCATCTTTATTTATCATTTCTATTTTAATTGATGGTTACTTCATCTATATATTGAGATAATTGAAAGTCTAAAATAAATTTATTATTTTTACATTCTAATAATTTTAAATATAATTTAAATTAAATATTTGTAATAAGAGAAGGATTTTACAATTTTCAAAATTCATATTACTATATTTATTATAATGGGGTTTGATTTATGAACATCTTAGATAAATTAGAATCAATTAAAAATCATGAAATAACTGCTGTTGATAATTTAGATCAATTTTGCCAGAAAATAGAGAAGGATAACACTAAATTAAATATTTTTCTTGAAACAAAAATGGATGAAGCTCATAAATTTGCCGAGGAATTAGATTCAAAAATAAATAAAGGCGAAAAAGTAGGAAAATTAGCAGGATTAGTGATTGGAGTTAAGAGCAATATAAATGTAGAGGATTTTCACATTACTGCTGCTTCTCGCACCCTTGAAAATTACTTGGGAAGTTATAATGCCTCTGTGGTCGATAATATAAAAAATGAGGATGGTATAATTATTGGAGTTACTAATATGGATGAATTTGCAGCTGGAAGCTCCACTGAAACTTCTTATTTTGGATGTACTCAGAATCCCAGTGCGCCTGGAAGAATTCCTGGAGGATCCAGTGGTGGTAGTGCGGCGGCTATTGTAGCTCAAATGTGTGATTTAAGCATTGGTTCGGATACGGGAGGATCTATTAGGAATCCTGCCTCACATTGTGGAGTAATGGGATTTAAACCAACATATGGTGCAGTTTCAAGGCAAGGATTACTGGATTTGGCTATGAGTTTTGATCAGATTGGATCATTTGCTTCTGAAGCTTCTGGAATTGCTTTGATGTTAGAGACTATAATGGGTTTGGACTATAAAGAGTGTACAACTATTGATTGGAATGTGCCTGAGTTTAGTAACTTGATTGGTTCTGATGATGTAAGTTCATTGAAAGGGATGAAGTTGGGGGTGGTAAAACAATTCTTTGAAGTATCTGATGATGGTATCGTTGATTTAATTGAAGAATCCATCGATAATTTGGAGGAGAATGGTGTTGAAGTAGTTGAATTAAGCTTCGATTATATTGATTTATGCTTACCTACTTACTATCTAATAAACTATGTTGAATTTTTCTCGGCCACCCGTAAATATGATGGACGAAAATATGGTCACCGCATCGAAGAAGTATGTGGTGATGAAGTTCTGCGAAGAATTCATACGGGTTCCTATATTAGTCAGAAGGAGTACAGTGGAAAATATTATAAAAAAGCACTTCAAGCCAGATCTCTTATAAGAAAAGAGATTACAAAGCTTCTTAAAAATGTAGATGCTATAGTAGGACCCACAGTACCTAAATTACCCCATAAAATTGGCACATCACTGGAGCCAATGGAAATGTACGCCTATGACATCCTTACAGTGATTGCAAACCTCGCTGGAATACCTGCAGCCAGTGTTAAAGCTGGTGAAGTTAACGGAATTCCGGTGGGGCTGCAATTTCAAGCTAAACCTTTAGAGGATGATAAAATAGTGCAGCTTATGGCAGGATTCGAGCAAATAAATAAAAATTAAAAAAAATTTGAATTAAATACAAAATTTAAGGATAAAACTAAACTTATTTTTTTTTAATTCTTGAATTTCACATTTGATTTTAAAAATAATATAAAATTAGTTTTTTTTTAAGAGAATTTAAAGTGAAAAGCGATGAAAATAGGCATTTTATATGTAAAGGGTGCTCTGCCTCTTTTTGAAGATTTTGGAAATTTACCAACACATATTGTAAATGAATATGGCATGGTAAATGGTGTAAAGGCACATAAGGCATTAAACGGTCTTATAATACCTGGTGGCAGTATAATGGAATCAGATAGCATAGGATCAGAAATTCGGGCTGAAATTTATGAAATGGCTAGAAATGGATCTTTTATTCTAGGGATGTGTTCTGGATTCCAGTTGCTATCAAATAAGACCGATATTGGCCGAAGATCATCATGCCCTATTGAAAAGGATGGATTGGGGATTTTGGATGTGTCATTCAGACCTATGATCAGTAACGATCGAGTGGAAGCAGAAATAGTTGATGAGTCTTTTTTAACTCAGGGGCTGGTTAATAGTAATATAACCGGTTTTCATTGTCATACTTATGGTGATGTAAAAGGAGGAGCTATTCCTCTCTGTTATTCTATGATAAAAAGAATAGATTACACCAATAATCCTCGAAAAATTCTTTCAGGTGTTAAAAATGACGATGGTAATGTAGTGGGAATAATGATCCATGCTTCATTGGATGAGAATAAGTCATTGGTTCAAAATATACTGAATTTTATGGATGCAAATGAAAACGATATTAAGAATATATATAACGCTAACACGGAACTAATGAGGAAATTAAAAAGAGAAATTGGCGTAAACACAGGTATTAATGCTGATAACAAAATAAAATCATTTAAACTTTCAACAGAATCTAATAGATCTCCTAAAGTGATTATGATAGCCAGCACGGGATCTGATTCTGGTAAAACATTCATAACTACGGGGATTGTGGGTGTTTTAAGGAAAAAAGGTTATAAAACTTGTGTTTTGAAGGTAGGTCCCGATATACGGGATATTGTACCTTCACTTTATCTTAACAAGGAGAGAATGGAGAATTTCTCATCAATAAAGATAGCTGGCTTGGGATGGAAAGATTTAGAAACTGTTTTAAAAGACGTGAAACTCCAAAATTATGATATTATTTTGGTGGAGGGTGTTATGAGCATATTCACTGGTATGTTAAACAATAAAGTCCCTTATTCATCAGCAGAAATTGCACTGGCAGGTAATATACCAGTTTTACTAGTTTCAGCTTGTAATAAGGGAGGTATTGAAACTGCTGCTATAGATATTGTTGGTCATTTGAAAATAATGAGTAAACTAGGAATCGAAGTAAAAGGAGCTATTTTGAATAAGGTTTATGATAAAAAAATCGCTGATATTGCACAGAACTATATTAAAAGAGAAACTGATTTGGAATTCATAGAACAAATACCTAAAATAAAAATTGAAGAAAGAGGTAACACGCCTGAAGTGGAGTTAAAGCTGGATGAATTTTGTTTAAATGCAATGGATACTGTTAATAAATTCTTAAATGTGGATAAAATAGTTGAAATGGCTGATTACCCTGAATTTATTGGATACACTGATCACGAGACTGTTTTAAATAAATTTAAGTAATTTATGTGCATTCTTTTTTTACTACACTATCTAATTCTTTTAAAATACTTTTATATTCAATTTCTGTAATATTACCAAGGTCCAACATTTTTTTAAGCTCAAATGCAATTGTTTTAACTGTAACTTCTTCTTTTCTATCTTTAAGATTTGCATAAGCCATTCGAATAAACATGTTTTTATCAGCTAAATCATCTAAGCTAGTACTAATACGTCGCATTGATTCATTTTTACATTGGGCAGTAATCACTTCTAAATTAACATATTTAGCATTTATATTCAATGGTGGAACTGCTTTAACTGTAACTAGGGGGACACTATCATTAATTGTTTTTCGGAAAGTGTCAAAATTAACAGAATAACTATCTTGTATATTTCGAGGAGTATTATTTAGCACATGATTCAAACTATCGATGAATATATAAACTCTTCCTTCTTTTTTACCATAAATATTACCCGTTTCAGGATAGTAGGATGTGCCTAGTTTACAAACCCATACCATTTTATCTCCATGGTCTGTGATTGTTACATAAAATTCATATAAGTCTGATTCTCCGATCTCTATCTTTTTAATTTCACCAACATAAATTTCGCCTGATATTTCTTCTCCAGCTATTAAATCACTTAAAAATTTGGTTTGATAATCTTCAGTTTTTCCTCTACCAATAATTCCAAGATCCAACATAAAATCACCACTCTAAGCTTTAATTATGTCAATATTAATTGTTATTATTTTCGATTTCATCATAGCTTTATGAGATTATTGTGTTTCAGTTAAATTAATTCATATTTAAATAGAATTAAGAAAATTTGTATAAATTATAAATTATTTACAATAAATCATTTGAATTATTAAAATAAAAATGAATAAAGTATAAATTATCAATTATTTAATATTTTTAATAGCTTTGAATGGATGTTTATGCATATTATTATAATTTGGACTCTTTAAATTCCATATAAGCTTCAATAACTTCAGCTCCACTTAAAAACACTAGATTATTCTTCTTAGCATATTTATGTGCATCGTCAGTATTCATTGAATTTTTGGTAATATCATCCATCATTTCACAACAAACAGCTACAGGGGTAACTCCCGCCATTTCAGCAATAGCAATGCTCAACTCCGTGTGCCCTCTTCTTTTAAGTACATGTCCTTCTGCAGCTCTAAGTAAAGTCACATGACCGGGGGCGCGGAAATATTTACCTAAACTATTGTAATCTCCATTTTTACATAATAATGCTAATTCTTTTATAGTAAAAGCCCGATCATTATCGGTTATACCTGTAAAAGTTTTTCTATGATTCAAAGTTATAGAAAACGCTGATTTTTCATCATAAGGTATATCTGTCGGCGATAATTCTGAAAGAATAGGATATTCAGCACTGGCAACATCCATTATATCAGTCATAAAAGGAACACCCAACTTATCTGAAACCTCAGAAGACAGAGGAACACATAAAAGCCCACCAGCATCGTTTCTTAAAGTAGTCATGTGTTGGGGAGTAATTTGCGCCCCCGCAACTATCATATCTGTTTCTTTTTCACGATTATCATCATCGAATATTAGGATAATTTCACCTGTTGTAAATGCATCCAATGCTCTTTTTATCATAGTTTTTCACTTCGTTTTCTAATAATTCATAAAATTTGAATTCATTTATTTTTAATAAAATTTTTAATATTTTATAAAATTAAAGTTACTAAATCTCCATCTTTGAGGTTTAAATCTTCTCTCAGATTCTCATTAGCTATAAATTCTAATATTTTAGGAGGATGTTCTGTTTTAGCAGGGAATAACAGAGCACCATCTATTTTATTATTTAAAGTAGATTTTATACATTTAACGTCGCCAAATCCTTCTCGTCCATGGATGATGTTCAACTTCTGTTTAGGTATATTGATTATTTCTTGTAAGTCTTTTTCATTAACTTCAATATTTAAAGTGCCCGGGAAAGGTTTAAAACCTAAAATATGCATAAATTGATCACTATAAACTTTTTGAGATACAAAATAACCGCCTTTCCGGGTTCCTGAAACTATCTTTCCACTAATAATCATTTGAACACTCATTTTATAAACGTTGTAAATTAAATAATTATTTCAAAATTTCTTTAAAAGCTCTTGTAGCAAGAATATGGGCCTGTCTTATGGGCTCAGGAGTTTTAAATATACTAGTTTCCTTAAATAACTCTATTGCTGTTTTAAGAGATATTTTATGGCCAATGCTCACATAAAAACCGTTTAAATAAGCTCCTAAAATTTCATTTCTAAAGAATATAAATTCTGGTAAGTGATTGCCTTCTACTATATGACTTCCTATAATTAATCTTTTTGCACGCCTAAAGTGGGCTTGTCAATCATAATACCCACATGAGAGGCTAAGCCAAATCCACGGGGATGTAGTACACCATGACCATTAACCATAACTACATCATAATCCATTTTTAAACTATTCAAGGATAAAACCATTGCATTAGCTTCTCTAAATCCTAAAAATCCAGGTTTATATGAAAATAAAAGTTCAACTTCCAGGATTCTAGTTTCAATTATTTCTAAATCTTCAAGGTTAATAATTACAGTTGCAGCCACTGCCCAGTTATCTTGGGAAAAAGACACATCGACACCGGCTATAGTTTTTAATTCTTGAAAATCATCTTTTTTAATTACCTGTTCTGCTAATTTGTATTGTATATTTGCTAGATTAGTATTTAAATCGTAGGAGTACATGAATACGCTTTATGGATTATAAATAAGAAAATTTAAAAATTATATATTGATGAAATTAATTTTTGTTTTATATATCTACTTTTAATATTTATTCAGTTTAATTATTATTATTTATTTTCTCAAATGATTATCGCAAAATAAATAAACTGTTATTAATTAATCTAATCTTTATGGAAAACGAGATTTATCAATGTGATATTCTAGTTATAGGATCGGGTGGAGCGGGATGCAGGGCGGCTATAGAGGCTCATAAACATGGATTAAATGTTATAATTGTTTCTAAAGGTTTATCATATAAATCGGGGTGTACTACTCTAGCAGAGGGAGGATATAACGCCGCTTTCGGTTATGTAGATGAAGAAGATTCTATAGAAGCTCATTTTAAGGATACAATGAAAGGAGGAGCTTACTTAAATGATCCGAATCTAGTGAAAATACTGGTAAATGAAGCACCAGAAAGATTGAAGGAACTTGAACACTTCGGAGCTCTCTTTGATAGACAGGAATCAGGTAAACTTAATCAACGAGCTTTCGGTGGACAAACTTATCGTAGAACATGTTTTCAAGGTGATCGAACAGGTCATGAGATGATGACTGCTCTAAAAGAAGAAATCACACGTTTTGGTATTCAAAATATAGAGGAAGTAATGATTACTTCACTTATCACTGATGAATCAGATGGAAGTGTACTGGGTGCCTGTGGAATATCTATAAGGACATCTAATTTTATTATATTCCAATCTAAATCCACTATTTTAGCCACTGGTGGGGCTGGTTGGTTATATCCAGTTACATCTAATGCACTGCAGAAAACTGGGGATGGTTACGAATTTGCTTATAATGTGGGAGCAGATCTTCTGGATATGGAGCAGGTTCAATTCCATCCTACGGGTATGTTATATCCAGAGTCAAGAAGGGGAGTTTTAATAACAGAAGCTGCAAGGGGAGAAGGTGGAAGGTTAATAAATGCTAAGGGTGAGCGGTTCATGAAAAATTATGATCCTCGAGGCGAACTCGCCACTCGAGATGTGGTAGCTCGAGCTATATACCAAGAAATAATAGATGGTAGGGGTACACCGAGAGGAGGAGTCTATTTAGATGTGACTCATCTTCCCAGGGAAATAATAGAAAATAAATTGGAAACCATGCTTTTACAATTCCTAGATGTTGATGTGGATATAAGAGAGGAACCTATGGAAGTTGCGCCAACAGCTCATCATTTTATGGGTGGTGCTTTGATAAATGAACATGGTATGACTTCAATAAAAAATTTATACGCTGCAGGTGAAGCTACTGGTGGTGTGCATGGTGCTAATAGATTAGGGGGAAACGCTTTAGCTGATACTCAAGTTTTCGGGAGAAGAGCTGGTGAATCGGCTGCACAAAATGCATTAAAGACTGAATCAACATTTAACATGGAACAAGCCATTGCAGAAAAAGATAGAATCCAATCTCTTTTTAATAATGGTGATTATTATCCATTCGAGATTAAAAAAGAGTTAGAAGAAGTCATGTGGAAATATGTTGCTATAATACGTAATGCAGAAGGATTGAGAATAGCACGTGAAAAAATCAAGGAACTTAAAGGAAGGATTAGTAATCTGAAGGTTACTGATGTAGGGGCATTTAATAAAGATCTACAAGATGCATTGGAAATTGAGATGATGCTTAATATAGCGGATTTAGTTGCTGAGTCCGCTTTAATCCGAGAAGAAAGTAGGGGAGCTCATTATCGAAGTGATTATCCTAAAACTCGGGATGAATGGAAAAAGAGTATAGTATTAAACAAGAATAAAGATATTAGATTCATAAGAAGATAAATTTTGAGAAGTATGCCCTGACCGGGACTTGAACCCGAGTAATAGGATCCGCAATCCTACGTGATATCCACTACACTATCAGGGCAACTGATTAAAAAAGATAATTACTTAAAATTTTTTTTTAATAATATATATAAGTTAGATTGATTTTATTTTTATTTAAATTTAAGTGGTTGGATCATGCTCAATTTGAAAAATTTTTGATAGTAGATTTAAATAATCCTTAAAATCAGTTTAATATTGTATTATTTTTATTTTAATAAGATATATATTTGTAGTGCGTTATTAGGTCATAATATTCCCTACTATCACAGGTTAATGAAGAATACAATCAATGAATATCATCTAAACTAAATAAGTAAAAATAATCCTAGAGAAATGTGATCATCATAAATTTAATGGATTATTCTAATTAAAATAATAAATTTTATACTAAAAGATTTTTATAAATATTATTGTGTATTATTTTCAGTTTCTATTTGTATTGCTTTTATTTCTTCACTATTTAGGAGTTTACCATACTTGAATACTTTATTTGGACAGGAAAGTACGCACTTTAAACATCCCATACCTGAACATAGATCTGTTCTTACCTTGATTCGTCCATTTTCTATAGTGATAGCATTTTCTGGGCAATGTTCCATGCAAGTCATGCAATTAGTGCATCCTTCAAATTTAGCCTCTAATATTGAACCAACTTTAGTGATATGTAAACCTTCTTTACCTAATTCGGGGATGTCTCTTTCGAAAATGCGGTGAATTTGGGGATTAGTGGAGCGTGGAGCGACTTTCTGGAAACCATATTTATTCAACCATTCATTATACATCCAAAATGGCATACCTTGTTCAAATAAGGCTAATTCTAATGAGTATATTTTCTCGAAGATGGGAGATGTTGCAAGCATAATGTGTTTACTGCGCATTCCTTTTGCAATACTTTGTAATTTCTCCAGGAGACTAGGATCAATAATCAGATCCCTTGCCATGGCCAAAGATGTGTTTCCCATTTGATAGATTTCTTGAGATGAAGGAGGTATCTGCCCTACATTCAAGGATTTAAGGGGATCAACATAGAAACCTGAAGCTCCAGCCATATATGTGGCATCAATATCTTCCAAAAGTACTCCAGCTTCTTCTGCTAATGTTAAATGAGCAGCTCTAAAAGCCCCTAGAGCTTTACCTATGTTAACGATGTCTTTTTCAGTGAGATACATCTCATCCTGTAGATGAATCTGATGATCAGAACTCTTAATTTTGGGTAGATTTATTAACCCATTATCTAATCCTAAACTAAAAGCAGCAATTACTCCTGTCCCAGTTATACCAATAGACTTTGCACTATCCTCTTCATGTGATAAAATTTTCCCATTGGATGGATCGACTTCATCTCCATCCTGAGCTATAAGATTATCATCTAATATACGCGTTTTCCATGCATAATCGGCGAGTTCTAAATCACAGATGGTTCCAGGTGAAGCTAATCTGCCTTTTTCAATCATCTGTCCTTCTATTGCTGGACCTGCTGCTGCAGAACAAGTGTAAACTTCTCCATTTATTACCAGAGCTATTTCGGCGTTGGTTCCAAAATCAGATACTAAAAATATTCCTTCTTTTTCTAAAATATCAGCTTTAAAAAGCATAGCAAGAGCATCCGCACCTATTTCATGTTTTATGGCGGGTGGAATATAAATTTCAGCTTTTGAATTCACATCAAGATCTACTTTTTCGGGGGTAATGATAATAGCATCCCTTTTGGGTGGTGTTACTTTTAGTCTATCTAGTGCATGCTGACCCCAGTAAGCTAAATCTCTAATTTCTATATTATGGAACAGGGAGAGTTGTATGGAGTTACCACATACTGCTACTCTCGTAACGTTTTGAAGATCTATGTTTAAACTTTTAATCACTTTATTTATAGCGTCGAGTAGAAGTTTATGGGTTGTATCTCTACCCACTTCTATGGCAAAATGGAGATGGTCCACTACGTTAGCGCCGGGTAACGGATGTCTAAGAGTTATAGCAGTAGAAATTACTTTAGAAGATTTAAGGTCCAGTGCTTGTGCTCTTATGCCACTTGTTCCTATATCCAATGCTATTCCATATTTATTTTTCATTTTAGATTAAACCTTGAATATTTAGTATTTTAATTTAAAAAATAGTATTTATAAAAAAAAGGAAAAAATTTTTTTTATGCATATTCAGAGACAAACTCGCCAACTATCTTTGAATATTCTTTTCTGAGGTCTTTCCATGTTTTTTTATCTTTTAATATACTATCGGCTAGTTTAGGGGCATGATAAGCTTCTACACCATAAACACTCATAGGGAAGGATTCTACGAAATCTTTTCTTACAGAACCACCACCACATCCAAAGGCTGGGACTTCCAAACCCTTCTTCTGTAACTCCTCTACCACCTTGGGGAAAACAGTCATGGTAGTGGTCATCAAAGCGGTACCAGTCAATAATAGTGGTTTATACTTCTCCACAGCATCTATTACTTCCGTGGTAGGTACATCTCTACCAAGATCCACTGCATCATATCCATTAGCTCTTAAGAACATAACCACTAGATTTTTACCTATATCATGAGGGTCACCTTCAGCCACAAAGGAAACAGTGGTACCTTTAGTTTCACTTTTATGTCCCAATATTTTTTCACATACCCTTACTCCTTCCATCATACTATCACCTGAAAGCATAAGGTCTGGAAGGAAGTAAAATCCTTTAGTGTAAAGCAAACTAACAGCATCCATACCCTTCATTAAACCATTATTAATTATATCAACGGGTGATAAACCCGCTTCCAATCCGTCATTTACATTACTAAGGGAAGCTTCCATATCTCCATATAGTACAGCCAATGCTATGGATTTATAAGGTTCCTCTGTGGGGAGAATATTACGTACGTCTAAATCATTCTCAGGCCTTATAGCTGGGCCTTCAATTTCCACATTATATCTAATAGCCACAAAATTCTGATCCAATTTAGATTCTAATTCTTCAATATTACTCATTTTCTTCCACCTCAAAGTTCATAACTTTTAGGATCAAATTCCGGTACTTTTCGTGTATAAGTTCTCAGACATTCATCAGTGAATTGATCCGCATCCAATGGTAATTCTTCAAGAATTTTAAGTGCATTATCAAGAGAATCTCTCTCAAATCGAGTAAGATATAATTTACCAGCATCAACTGCTTCATTTATTATTTTCCCTGCTTCAAGGGCAGCTGCCCTAGCTCTTAAATAAGGGTCATTCCCATAATTCACTATGGCTTCACCAATTCGATAGGCATTATCATATGCTAAAATTAAACCTTGAGGATCTCTATACTTATCCGTAAGAGTGTATATATCTCTTAGAGTTTCACTGGTCCCTGTCTCTATGGCAGTATTCATAAGAGCCGCTTCGTAACCTGTAGCTTGTAACCATACCTCTGGGGTGGTACCACCCATCTCTTGTCTATGATAAACTGATTCATTACTCCAAACATCCGTCGTGGCAGCTATTAAATTACCCATTAAATCAGAATGAGCACAGACTGCATTTTTACCTTCAGTTGCTATTGGAACACCAGATATTGCTTTAACAATAGGATTTTCGTATCCGCAATCTTTTAATGGACCTATAGCGCCACATTCCACTGCTACTAAGCTTCTACCGGCTGACATAGCTCTTGCCAATGCAGCTGTGGTATGGGCGATATCTTTATCTAATAATCCTCCGGCCATGAACATAGCAGTATTAGCCTGAGCACAATCAGTATCACCACCCGGTCGGCAATCATATTTCTGGCATATTTTCACTATTCTCTTCCACATATACTCCATATCAATGCTTCCCAAAACACCTATACCGAAGAGAACAGCCTTTATATCACCTCGTGATATCCCGTAATCTGAAGCAGATTTACCACCCATGGTTTCTATGCAAAGGTCGGATGCTCCATTGGCTGCGCATGCTTCCATGGATTCTTCAATCTTGTTGTCATAATCAGACCCTCTAAGTCCGGGAGCTCTTTCTTCCACTCTTATATCTGCAGGAGTCTGCCTCAGGGCTACACTAATACCATATTCATCATAATATCTCTCTAGAATTTCAGCTTGAATTCGTGTACACTCGCCTCCCCACTCTGGATTATTAGTCTGTTGAAAGACATGTTCTTGTTCCAGCATAAATGACGGTAATCCTATAGATACAGCTCTTTGACAGGCACTTTGAGCTATGTTTCTACATTCTGCCACCATTTTTTCTTTCGATACTTCTGAACCTTCTTGTGGAGCTACTTTAACTTCCGGCACCACATAACCCGCACCAAATTGTATATCCCAACGTTCACTTACAGGAAATTTAGCATGGCCAAAAATTAGTTCATCAGGGTTTTTATAAATCATCCTGGTAAATCTTTTCACAATAATTCACCACCATATTTTTAATAATACAAAGACTTTTACAATAATAATATTATGTTACTTGAATTGGATAAATGTTTTCGAATTACAGAAAAAATAAAAATATTTTAGGAATTGTATAAATGACCATGGAAATTAAGAATATGGATGAAATGGTAGTTAAAAAGGCAATAAAAATTATAAATAAGTTGAAAGGAGTATTAGGGGTGCAACTTCTTCAAGATGAGGATAGAAAAAAACTCAAAGGAATAGAGTCTAAAAGAGAAGGAGATGTTATACCTGTTGTAAATAAAGGATTGAAAGAATGTTTAGAGAGAGAATTTTATTTAGCTATATTTAAAACTATAGAATTCAGATGTCCACCTGTACCTACGGTACTTCTCGTCACAGATAAAGGTAGGATACTGGGCCAAGAACTGATTTCAAACGAAGAAAAGAAAAAATATCAAGATCGCAGTGATGTATATTTCCTCAGCACGGATTTCATATTCTTTAAATCTAATAAATCATCAGTTGATACGGGAATTGAAAAAGAATTTTTTCTTTTACCGTCTGTACCATTCCCCGAACTGGAGGATCTGTCAAGTATTTCAAATGTAACTTCCTGTAGCCCTTCAACAATGGGCGACTCTTATCTTAAGAATAAATATGGTTATCCTCAAGATCCTAACATTGCTACGATAATAATAGGTTTCTCAAAAACTAATAAATAGAATAAAGAGTTAAAAATTTTAACTCTTTTTATCACTATTTTTTTTGGGAATTAACTAATATTTTAAATCAGAGACTATTAAATTCGAGATTACATATTGTAAAATTCATTTCTTCCCTTGATCATTGCTTTAATATTCTCAAGAGGTGATCTCGGCGCTAAACCACAACTAGGGGCTAATATATCTACTCCTGCCTCTAAAACATCCTTAACTTCTTCTTTAACCTCGTCTGGTGAACCTCTGAAAAGTGTCTGTGATGATGAGATGTTTCCGACAAGTTTGGGAGATTTTTCCCCACCCATAGTCATAATTCTTCCACCAACTCTTAGAATTTTTCCTCCACCTTTCAACTCTTCCTTTGCCCATTTTACGTCTACTTTCTCCTCCACACTTAAACCATCATAACCAATGCTCGCCATATCTTTTAGGATAGGTGCAGCTGATCCACATATATGAAGAACTTTTTTAATGTTTATCTCACTTGATAAATCTTCTAATCTTGGTTTGACAATGGTTTTGAATTGTAATGGATTGATAAGTTCCGTAGCAGCAGTTGGCTCCGCAACGCAGATTATATCTGGACTTATCTCTGAAAGAGCATTCACATATTCTATGGATGCTTCAAAAGCTTTATCTAGAGCTGATTCAATTTCATTAGGTTTGGTCCTCATATACCTCACCATTTTCTCTACTCCAAGCAAATGACCCGTAAGTGTGAAGGGACCGGTAATACCCACGATAATGGGAAGATTATCCCCATATTTTTCTTTTAATTTTTTTATAGCTTCTAAAACAACTGGAATTCGTCCAATATGTGGGAAATCCTCAGGTATTTTAATATCATTAGCGTTTTGAAAGGGACTTTCAATTACTAAAGGAGTTTTATCCTCAGAACCAAGTTTTACTTTACAACCCAGGGCTTCAGCTTCCACTGTTAGACAGAAGGGTATTCTGGCACATTCCAATCCCGCTAGCTCGTATAGGGAGCTTCCGAGTGTTGCCATCTTTTCAGCATCTTTATGTGCTTCTGGCCAAAATGCATCCGTTTTCTCCATAGCTTCTACTATACCTATTTGAGTAACACTTATCACTGGTGTTACATTAACTTCTTCTCCAGAAAGCACTGCTAATACATTTTCTTTCAAATTCATTTGTTTTTCACTCCTAGTAAGTATATGAACGTTTAAATTGTTTAAATTTTCCGGTAAAAACAGACAATAAAATCAAAATTATAAAAAAAAATTTATTCAAAAAAAAGAACAATAAATAACTTATATTTATTTGCAAAAGTCTAATTGACTTTCAGATTTCATTTAAACCCTATTAAAAGATATATTTGCAGTGCTGTTAATGTAAAACCCAGAAAAGCACCCACTATAACTTGATATAAGGTGTGTCTTTTTAGATATAATCTACTCCATATAACTAACGGAATTAAAAGAATAAAAATTAGACCAGTATAACCAAATACGTATATAATTGCTGCTGCAGGTCCTGCTACTCCTATGGAGTGTATGCTGATTTTCCAGAATAAGCTGATTAATAATACTATTAATGTGTTAGAGAAATAACAGAACATGAGAACTGTAGTAATAGGGGGCGCTGAAATAATGTATAACAGAACAACGCCAATTAGATATGATAATATAATCCATAAAAGTGGATAAAACCGATCCTCTTTTCGAGGCATATCTATTTCAATTTTCTCATTTTTAATCCATAGAAAAGCTATTATACTTGGTATTAATGCTGCAAAAATTATACTGATAAAAGTTACTACTACAAATTCATATCCTTTCAGAAAGTAATAGTTAATTAGTATAAATACGAGAATAGCGACTAATGGGGCGTTAGTGAAAGTGGAGATTATTTTAGCTATATATTGTTTGGATTTAAAATTGTAACTCCAGTGTTGCATGTTTAATATCCCTCATTATAGAATAATCTTTAAAAATATTTTTTTCAATAAAATAAATTATTATTTAGTTTTAAATTGATAGAAATCCATTAGGAGCTAGACTAGTGGCAAACATAACCATATTAATCTCTAGATGATCAGTCCATGTGTGAGACTTCCTATTTTCACTTCCCATCCAGAAATGTTCAACAATTTCAGATAGGGGCGCATAACGCGTGATGACTTCAACACGTGATTTTAAGGATTTATCAACGCTAAATAACTCGGAGTTATCTTTAATCCAGTACAATAATGTTTCAACACCTTTAAGTCCTATAGATAATCCTAATTCACGGAATGCTAAACGGTAATCGGCAGGATAATTCAAGAGCTCTCCTTCCTCAAAAAACTCAACCCCTAAAAGCGCAGAATCCAATATAGTTGATAAGAGGTTTAAGTAATCCCTTTCATATTTTACAATTAATTGTGCAGTTCTTGAAGCATCAGATAAAAGACCGCCGATACCAAGGGGATCATCAGTGTTCCAACTCATACTTCGGCAGATATTAACCATATCAGTAATCTCGTAGCTTAAATCAGATTCTTTTAATGGAACGTTTCCAATTAATTCATTATAAGTTATGAAGCCATCAAGTGGGTCATGCTGTCCCATGGATGGTACGAGGGGATAACTGAGGTCTATACTCATCTTCCAATACATTCTCTTACATCCATCAAATGATGGGCTGTATACGAAGGATTCATGGGTGGCTTGCGCAAGTTCTATACCCCATTTACTATATACAGAATTCTGAGTGACTTTACTCAAACAATGAAGGGCATGCATCCATTTAGTTAGGTAATGATAATATTGTCCATCTTGATCCCATTCTAATTGTTCATTATATGGTTCGTCAAGTTTGCGTTCATTCAATTTTTTACCAATACGCAAGCCACCTTTAGTGGGATGTGATTCACCTTCTTCTTCATTTAGACTACTGATCCAGCCGGTCCTAGGATCATCATCACGATGCCTGCCCAAAATGTGATGAACTTGGTTTACTAGACGCATGGCTAGGTTCAGATAGTTTTGATCCTTAGTCTGACGAAAAAGTTCTATATAGTTACAGACTGCAAAGGCATCAGTCCACAAGTAACGTTGAGGATGGTCTGAAACAGGTTCAAGTCCAGTTATATTAGCAAAATCCTGCATGATTTCTTGAACTAGTACTATATTCTCTTTTTGCTCCATTAATCATCTACCCAATCCTTATCATTTGAGTTTATTATTTGTTCATAATCATATTATAATTTTACTTCCTTTGGATGGCATTTACCAAATTATCCTTTTTACGTATAGCATTTAATGCAGATTTTTCAATTTTCTCTTTCATAACTTCAAAATCATCAGGTGTAGTGTCACCTACAATCTTTTTAATCTCAGTATAAGCTGATTCCCTAAATAAAGGCGTCAATTCTTCTTCCTTATCTTCTTTAATAAGTTTAGCTATTCCACTATTAGTAATGTAACCTATCTCACCGATACGTACACTCGCATCAGATATTACTTTTTTAAGTTTCTCTGCAATATTAGCGGGTGCTATTATCATCAAAGAATCTATAGAAACCCCTAAAGGATCTATGTTTAATTTTTCCAACATTTCCAATACTTTTGGATTTATTAATTCTCTTATCTTATCATTAAAGAATGTTAATCCAAGATTAGTAGTTTTAGAAATTTCATGTGCATCACCTCTAAGACCTCCATTGGTAACGTCAGTCATAGCATGGACATATGGAAGTAATCCTGACTTAAAAATAGCTTCAGATGATTTTATGAAATTGATATCCATGGTTTCATTAACCACGTCAAACATGCCATGATAAATGGCTGTAGTAGTGATAGTTCCACCGCCTGAGCCTTCCGTCATTAAAATTATATCCCCCACTTCCGCACGCTTCCTTGCAGTTGGTGGATATTCAGAGATACCTATAGCACCTACAGCACTCACTAATCTATCACCTAAAACCATATCGCCACCAACTCTTAGAGTGCTACCAGCTACAAGAGGTACATTTAATAGTTCTGAAACGGCGCAGACTCCTGCTGTGAAATCAAATAATTTTCCTACATCACCATCATCTGAAAGATGTAAATCACTTATTACGGCTACTGGCTCAGCACCCATAACGCACACATCTCTAAGAGCAGCTCTAGTAACATGGAATCCGCCCAGAAATGGATATTCACTTAAACGAGAATGTATTCCATCCACAGCGGTTGTTACATAAATATCTTTGGATCCAACACTTTTTTTAACCACGCCACCATCATCCTGTGCTGATGGATTTATTAAAGCATTAGAATGGGTACTAGAGACTATGTCTGCAATTTTTTTATGGACAAAGAAATCTCCCTTTCCTCTCGAGCCCACTCCAATTTCGCCCATTTTAACCTCTGCTTTGTGATACTTTATCAATTCCTTTAAAAATTCATCATCATAATCATTGATTTTTAAAGTATTTTCAACTTCTCCAATCACAGCTTGCGCCATTTGATCCGCTTTTTGAGGATCAATATTTTTATATTCTAGTATTATTTCCTTTAAATTATTTTGAAGAGTTTTTTCATCCTTATCCTTAATGTAACGTCTTACGAAGCCTTCTATATCCACGGAATACACCCTTTTATACTTTTCTATCAGGAAATGATATTTTTCTTTAAGTTTTAATATTTAAAAATTATTGACATAAAAAAAAATTTTTTAAAATTATTTTAATAAGCAATCTATGGAACTGTTTCCACGAAGTTATTTAAGATCTTCAACCCAATTTCTCCACTTTTCTCAGGGTGGAACTGGGTAGCATAAGTTTGATCTTGACAGATTACTGCAGGTACTTCCACGCCGTAATTAACGGTGGCAGCTATTATATTCTCATCTTCTGGATGCACATAATAGGAATGCACAAAATACATGTACTTGTTACCTATTCCATTTAATATAGTGCATTCATTATTTTTGATTTGAAGATTATTCCATCCCATATGTGGTATTTTCATTCCCTCTTGCTTCAGTGATTCATCAAAACGCAATACTTCACCTTTAAATATATCTAATCCTTTAACTCCTTTACTTTCCTGGCTTTTAGGGAATAACACTTGTAAACCTAGACAAACGCCTAAAAAAGGTTTTCCATCATTAATATGCTCCAGTATAACCTCTTTGTAAGTTTGAAGATTCTTCATAGCGTTTCCAAAAGCACCTACACCAGGAAGTACTAGGGCATTGGCTTTTTCCAGATCACAAATGTCACTAGAAATGTTAACTTCCACTCCAATGTGAGTGAAACCATTTCTAATGCTTTTAAGATTCCCGGATCCATAATCAATAATGGTTATCATTATAGTAATCCTATTTAAACAAATATTAACTTTATTTGCCTAAAATATATTATCTATTTTCGTAGTAATCTTTTACTCGTTCAGTATCATTCAGATGAGGAGTAGAAACTTCATGTAAAATAGTGTTTTCCATAGCTACAATGGAATGCTTTTCTTTAGGCTTTATACGAATAGTGTCATTTTTTCCAAAATACTCTTTATGATCCTCAAATTCAATGTAACCTGCACCATTCACTATATACATGGTTTCATCTTTCATGTTATGATAATGAAATGAGGTTTGATAACCTTCTTTAATGAAAAGTTCTTTAGTCAAGTACTTATCAGTGTAAATCAACACTTTTTCATATCCCCAAGGCTTATCTTCCCTATTTTTATATTCCTTTTTTATTTCCTCCAATTCTTTAGTGGTATCTATAGCCATCCAGAAGAGTCCATCCTCCTTATAATAACCTAAATTATTTTCCTTGGCCAGCATAGGGAACACGGTTTTTTCAATATCTCCTACATCAAACTCTCCAAAATCTATTTCCCCTTGTGAGAAGTATACTCCACCATTAATGTAATAATCTAATATTGGTTTCTCTTTAAATGATACTAGTCGATCACCGCTGATTTCTACTATTCCGTAAGGAGAAACCATTTTAGTGATGAATATGGATAAAGGATAGTCAGATTTTTTTCCCTGTTCAATCATTTTCTTAATGTTAAGATCAGCCACTACATCGCCGTTTCTTATCACTGATTGTTCATGATTACCTAAATTGTCCATACCTAATTTAATTGCATTCAAAGTTCCTAAAGGTTCATCTTCACGGATGTATTCAATTTTAACTCCTGAATATTTGTCATCATATCTTTCTTGGATTTTTTCCGAAAGAAATCCAGTTAAAAGTAGTACTCGATCTACTCCGGCACTTTTAAAGTCGAAAAGCTGTTTATCTAGGATAGTATAATTATCTTTAATTTCAACTAAAGGTTTGGGAATCTTTTCTGTAATAGGTCTTAATCTCTTTCCAAATCCTCCACATAGTATCATTCCCACAGTTCTGGCCATTTTATATCACCTTTATAATTCTTTATGATTAATTATTACATGATAAACTATTAATTATAATATAAAAAAAAATTTTCATTAAGTAATATTTCAGTTTTTTTATAAACCCATGATTTCTCTTAAAATCATTCCAAAATCTGATAAAACAATTTCAGATGTACCCAAGGTTTTTGCATGAGCATCTAACTCTGTAACCACATAATTATATCCAATCTTCTTTAAAGGTTCAACTAAACGTGGTCCATCAGTCACTGCTATACTCTGCAAGGGCAAAGTTTCTATAGGTAAAGCATGAGGAACACCTAAAACCACTACCAAATCAAATGACTCATTTTTTAAAATATCAACTGCAGTTTGTCCTGTTATTGGATATTCATCTAATCCGCCAGTTATCACATCAACTTCCACTCCACCTTTTTGAAGCTCTGCCCTCATGTTAAAGGCATGTTGCTTTATACGGGGAAGACCTACATCTTCATCAAGGTTTGCTATGATTTTAGGAGGATTTTTATTATAAATCTTTCCAAAAGGAATTCTTAAAATATCCGCAAAAAGGTAAGACGTTTCTTTTTTAGCATTCAAAACCAGCGCAACGTTATCCCCATTTTCCAAACTTCTAAGAAATATTTTAGCAACTTTCTCTTTAAGATCACCGTATGATGGGGATATATATTCACCCTGAGCCATACCTCGCGTTTTTTCAATCTGCGTGGCCAGTTTTAGCATCCGAGTCTGACGCTCTGCCTCCTCAACGGATATTACATTTTCCTTTTCTGCAGCAATAAGAACGGATATGGCCCCTTCGGTATTGTCACCTTCACTGAGACCTCCGTGAGATTCCACTATTAATACTTGTGCTGGTATATTTGCGTTTTCTACGGCTTCTTTCATATCTTCTCCAATAATCATACTAGCACAGGTACCTACCACTCCTACTAACTTGGGTGAAAACAATGAATCAACTTTTTTAAGAGTTTCCTCTAATTTCTCAGAAGCTCCAAATATAAAATCGTTTTCAGACATGGCAGTGGTAACGATACGCACCCCATCATGTTCTAAGAGGCGGCTAGTACGGAAACAACAACCGTGAGGTCCATGTAATATGATGACGTCGGCATTTAGGTCACGTAGTGTATATAAGGATGCAGCAATAGGACTAGGTCTAGGATGCAAATGATTTCACCTCTTATTAATTTTGAAATTTTTTCAATTTATTGAATGTAATTAAATCTTTAAAATTTTGAGTTAGATCTTAAATCAATTATAAATTGAACATGGGTTTTAATTAAAGATTTGGTTATACTAATAAATTAAGATAAAAAAATTAAATAATAGGATTAGAAATGATAATAAAGGATTTAATAACAGGAAATTTTATGGAGAGACCTAATAGATTCACAGTATTATTTATTATGGATGATAAAATAGAAAATGCTCATTTAAGGGATCCAGGCAGACTTAAAGAATTATTAATACCGGGGATTTCATTGCTTCTTAGGAAAGCTAAAAATACGGCTAAAAGAAAGACGAAATATGATGTTATAGCAGTTTTAAATGAAGATATTTGGGTACTTATAAATTCAGGATTTCACAGTGACATCGCAGCTGAACTTATAGAAACAAGACTGGTAGACGAGTTTAAATGGTATAATATTGAAAAAAGAGAATATAACTATGGAAAAAGCCGTCTAGACTTCTTGCTTTCTAATAATAATGTAACAATGCTCCTAGAGGTTAAAGGCTGTACTTTAGTTGAAAATGGGTTAGCTAAATTTCCTGATGCCCCTACTACTCGTGGAAAAAGGCATCTAGAAGAATTAATGCTGGCTAAATCTGAAGGTTTAAATGCTGCAGTCCTTTTCCTGATAATGCGCGAGGATGCAATTGAATTCACTCCTAACTGGGAAACGGATCCAGATTTTTCCGCTACTTTAATTGATGCCTATAAAAAAGATGTTGAAGTAGTAGCTTATTCATTTAAAAATATTTATAAGAATGATTTTTTAAATATAAATCCTTTTAAACGGATTAATATCAAATTATAATATTTTTTAATTATATTTATTATTTTTAACATCTTATAATAAATTAATCATATTTATTTTACTAATATTGATTCTTCTTTTTAAAATTGAACTTTTCATGTCCCAAAAAATTATTAAAAGGATTAATTATGATAGATTTTTACACTTGAAATCCACCTATAAGTGGCTAAAAATGTATTAAAATTTTATAGATCTTCTAACCTAAATATTACTAATTGAATTAAATAGATTTTATAAAATCAAATAAAATCATATTTTTTTAATCAAATGATAATGAGGTTTCTCATGCAATGTGATATTTTAATAATAGGTGCAGGTCCTGCTGGATTGTTTGCAGCAAGCGAATTATCAGGGCATTTTAAAGTAATAATAGTAGATAAGGGTAGAGATATTAATTCCAGAAATTGTGTTGCTCTTAAAAACGGGTCATGCAGGAAATGCTTACCTTGCAATATAACTGGAGGGGTAGGTGGCGCGGGTGGACTTTCTGATGGTAAACTCAACCTAAAACCTGATATTGGTGGGGATCTGGAAGAATTTGTAAGTCATGACGAGGCTTGGGCTATAATCCATAAGATTGATGAATTCTTTTTAAGACATGGAGCACCAGAGGAACTTTACGCGCCTAGTAAGGAGGAATTATCTAATATTCTAAGAAATTCCGCAGCTACAGGGATAAAATTCATTCCCATAATTCAAAGGCATATGGGTTCTGATAAAACCCCAGCCATCATAAACTCTATCAAAAAAGAACTTGAAGATGAAGGCGTTACATTTTTATTGGAAACCGAAATTATAGATTTATTAATCCATGAGGATAAAATAAAAGGGGTTACTGCCAGAAGTCATGGAAGAGATGAATTTAAAATCGATTGCAAATATCTTATCGCTGCACCTGGAAGAGTGGGTGCTTATTGGCTTTCTGATCAGATGAAAAAACTTAAGATTCCTATAAAACACAATCCCGTAGATGTTGGAGTAAGAGTAGAGTTACCCCAAATTTTAATGGATGAAGTAACCCGTATAAACTGGGATCCTAAATTCCATATTATAACCAAAACTTATGATGATTTTATTAGAACATTTTGTGTATGTAATCGTGGATTTGTAGTGGAAGAAGTATATGATGACTTCATGGGTGTAAACGGTCATTCAATGAGAGATAAAACATCAGAAAATACTAATTTCGCATTTTTAGTGAGAGTAGAACTCACTGAACCCGTAGAGAATACCTCAGATTATGCTTTCTCAATTGCCACTATAGCTAATACTCTGGGCGGGGGAAAACCACTCTTACAAAGATTAGGGGATTTACGTAAAGGTAGAAGATCAACTTGGAGAAGGTTAAAAAGAAGTAATGTCGTGCCCACTTTCGACAGCGTAACACCTGGTGACATAGCTATGGCACTTCCCCATAGGCTAATAGTGGATATTATAGAAGGATTAGAAGCTTTGGATAAAGTTATACCTGGAATTGCATCTGACTCCACTCTTTTATACGCTCCGGAAATAAAACTCTATGCCATGAGGGTTGAAATGAATCATGGAATGAAAACTAAGATTGAAGGATTATACGCTGCAGGTGATGGTGCAGGAGTCTCAAGGGGTATAGTGGGTGCTGCTGCAACAGGAATTATAGCGGCAAGGGAGATTCTAAGGAATGTTTAATTATTTATATTATATAAATCGAAAATTTTAATTATATCCAACATTCAAATGTATTATCGACAAATAATACTTATAACATCGCAATTCTCCAATACATAGTCACTACTAACTCTTCTGCAGCTGCGAGCATCTAGAGCATGCATATATTTATCTCCAATATCTGAATGTATATGGTATGCTAAATCTCGGGGTTTAGATCCATGTGGAATTAAAATTGCATCAGGAAGTATGTTACCTTTTTGGTCACAGAGTTTATGTTCATCTTCTACTGGATAAACTACTATCATATCAAGGATATCAAATATTATTTTATTTAAAGCCTCTTGAACACCGGTGCTCCCGTATTTTTTGAGCATGTTATTTTTTATATAATTAAGGGCTGTTTTTTGAGATTCGTTTAGTTTTTCTGGTCTTATTATTTCAAAATCAGAATCACCAGGGAAATAACTTATTAAACCTGCTTCAGATGCTCTGATAAGGGCTAATTCTGCTTCGGCAGAGGCAGGTATAACATTCTCATATTTTTCTTGCAGTCTTCTAATATTTTCCTCTGCAGTGGGTAGATCAGCCTTGTTGGCCACAATCAACATGGGTTTGGCTAAGAGTAAAAGTTTATCTAGAAATTCTATGATATCATCATCTTCCCATTTTTTATATTCCTTGGAAATTATTTTTTTAGCATCTATAACTTCTTCTAGGGATATTCCTGTTCCACTAAGCTGTTCAGCTATTACTTTTGCAAAGTCCAATCTCTCAGATAATGATTTTCTCACCATTCGATTCCAATTCTTCTTAAGTATGTCGAAAAGCCACATAGTGATTTCATGTTCTAAAAAATCCACGTCCATTAGAGGATCATGTGAACCTGGTTTACAAGGCCTGCCTTCTTCATCGGTGGATCCGGATGCGTCTATGATATGTATAAATGCTTTAGCCTGTCTCAACTCGTCTAAAAATTTGTTTCCCAGTCCTCTACCTTCATGTGCTCCTGGAACCAGCCCAGCGATATCAATTAACTTTACAGGAATCATTCGTCTACCTTCATCGCATTTTGAAGTTCTAGGATTACAAGTAATTTTTAACTCTTGACATGGGCATTGGCTAATCACATGAGCCATAGCTTTGTTGGCATTTATGGTGGTGAATGGATAACTGGCAACTTCTGCCTCGGATAAGGTGGCTGAATTGAAAAAAGATGATTTCCCTACATTAGGTTTTCCTGTTACGGCGATCTCAAGCATTTTTATCACTCTAAAATTATTATTATACTTTCATTAAACTTTATTTAATAAATAGATAAATTAAAAAATGTTAGCTTTTTTATTATAATATGATATTAATACGAAGGGGTCCTTTAATGTCTAAACTTTATGTAGTAGGAATTGGTCCTGGTTCTGTAGATTATTTGACTTTTAAATCTAAAAAAATTGTTGATTCAATAGATATCTTAATAGGAAGTAAAAGGGCGCTTGATCTCTTCCCTGGGAGTGAGGCAGAAAAAATACAACTGGACGCTGTAAATATGAAATCACAATTGAAACTAGCAGTATCCAGGGTAATTCGTGGTAAATCTGTTGCTCTGCTTTCAACGGGTGATCCGGGATTTTCTGGAATTTTAAAGCCAATTCTAGAGTTATCAAATGATGTAGAGATAGAAGTTGTGCCGGGAATAAGTTCACTACAACTTTGCGCTGCTAAATTACAAATACCATGGGATAATACTAATTTAATAACATTACATGGCAAAGGGCTTTCAAATGGATTATTAAAGGTAATAAATAATGGAAAACCAACCATTATTCTTCCAAATTTTAAAGTAGATGAATTAATCCGATTTTTAATAAGTAATGGTGTTAATGGTAATAGAAAAGCTGCGGTTTGTGAAAAGCTTGGTTATCCCGATGAGCGAGTAGTAGAATCATCTTTAAATAGTTTTTTAGGAGATAAATTCAGTTATATGTGTGTTATTGTTATATATTAATTTTAAGTGCATTTAGTTCTTCTTTAGAATTAGTGAAATATTCTATTATTAAATATTTAATTTTTATTAATTAATCATTTTTTTGAATATAATGCTTGAAATGTGATTAATCCTAAAAAAAAAGATTGAAAAAAAAATTAATAATTAAAATTTTAAAAAAAAATATTATATTGGATTAAATTAGCCCTCTAAAGCAATAGGAGCTTTATCTTCTTTTGAGTCTCCATAAAGAATTTCACCAATTTCTTTTAATTCATCTAATCCTTTAACTTCATGATTCATGAGTGGAATCTCAGCAATTACTTGATCTCCAAATTTTCGTTGGATGGTTTTAAGACGTTTTTCCTGAATATTTCTTCTAGCACGGCAGAATTCGCAATCCGCCTCTTCTGGCTGGATCTGATTAACGATTATTCCATCAGTATTCATATTATACTTGTGAAGAGCTTCCATTGCTCTTTCTGATTCATATATAGACATTTCTTCAGGTATAATCACAGTTTTGAAAGTTGTTCTATCAGGGTCAGCCATAATTCCCCTTGCTTCTCTTATACGTTTTTTTGTTTCCTCCATATCCTCTAAAGCCTTATCCTCTTCTTCTTCATCTCCCATGAATGGCATGATGTTTTTAAAGGCTTTAGCCATGCCTCCTATTTGACGTCTAACAGTAATCATTTTACCTACCCACGAATCCATCATTTCCGGGAATGATAAGAGTCTGAGTGTATGTCCAGTAGGTGCAGTGTCGAATAAAACAATATCATATTCATCGGTTGTCATGTACTGAAGAAACTTGTCAAAAGCTGCGGCTTCATCAATACCTGGAGACATCGATGCCATATCCATTTGTTCTTGCATCATTCCCATATCCGCACCGGGGGTTAATGATTGTTGTTCCTTCATCTTTGCCTGGTACTCCTGCATTGCTATTTCTGGGTCAATCTCTAACGCTTCTAAGTTCTCAGCTATGGGTGTAGGATTATAACCAATATTTTTTTCATAAGAGTCTGAAAGAGAATGTGCGGGGTCAGTTGATATAACAAGAGTTTTTTTTCCCTGCCTAGCAAACCATAGTGCAGTGGCTGCTGAAACAGTTGTTTTACCCACTCCTCCTTTACCACCAATAAATACGAATGTAGTTTTACCTTGTTTGAATTTGAAAAGATCTTTAAATGCCAATTTGATATTCCTCCAATTTTTTTTAAATTTTTTGTTTTTGAATCAGTTAGTTAGCTTAAAATTAAAAGATCAAATAATGATCAATTTTTTCTGTTATTTTATCTTAATTTAAAGTTATATTATGTAACTAAATAAACCTACATATAAAAATTTTGTAAAAAAAATAAAATCTATATTTTTAACATTACTATGTAATATAAAATAATGTAATAATCATCAAAGTATAGAAAAACTTCAATTTCAATTTGTTAACATTAAATTTACAGAATTATATAAATAAAGTGATGTCAATGCAGGAAAAATCTAAAATTTTACCACCTATAAATCCAGAGAAGACGGTTGAAACTATCTCTAATTTTATTAAAAATAAAATAGATGAATCAAAAACAGAAGGATTAGTTATAGGCTTAAGTGGAGGATTAGACTCATCTACAGCAGTCACTATCTCTGTAAAAGCTACTGATAAGATTAATATATTAGGATTGATAATGCCTAGCAAAACCACAAGTCAAGAAGACTTGGAGGATGCAATTACGGTTTCTGAACATTTGGGGATAGAAACTGAAATAATAAATATTGATAATCTTATAAAACCATTCGGAGATTTATGCATTCATTCAGCTAACGAGCAATATAACCAATTAGCTAATGCTAATTTAAAGGCTAGGATACGAATGATGATCTTATACTATCACGCTAATTCCATGAATCGACTGGTAGTTGGAACTGGCAACCTAAGTGAACTTTTAGTAGGATATTTCACAAAATATGGTGATGGGGGCGTAGATATACTGCCATTGGGAGATCTTTATAAAACGGATGTAAAAAATATTGCAACTCACCTTAAAATTCCAGATAAAATCTTAAATAAAGCTCCAACTGCAGGATTATGGGCAGGACAAACTGATGAAGACGAATTAGGAATTAAATATCATCTTCTTGATAGAATTTTATACTTAACAACTACTGAAAAATTAGAAGATTATATTATTGCAGAGAAACTTAAAATATCCCAAAAAGAAGTTTTAAGGATTAAAAATATGATTAAGTCTGCTAATCACAAAATAACACCACCACCGGTACCTAAAATTAGATGAGGAACATTATATGTACACTTTAATTTATATAACTACATCAGGATTTTCAGAGTCAAAAAAAATTGCAATGAAACTATTACAAGAGAAACTAGCGGCATGTACAAATATTATCCGCGAAATTGATTCTTTTTACCTCTGGAAAGGCGAAATAAAGGAGGATAAGGAATCCTTGCTGATAGTTAAAACTCAATCCAGTAAAGTGGCAACTCTTATAAAAAGAGTTGAAGAAATTCACAGCTATGACACTCCATGCATATTACAAATTCAAGTTAAAAAAGGTTCAAAAAACTATTTAAATTGGATAGAAAGCGAATTAGATTAAAAATAATAAATAAAGGTAAAAATAACTTTGTATAATTTAAAATTTTTTGTAAGTAGATACTATTTATTATGGGATGGTGATTATTTTTGACAGACATTATAATTGAAAAGAAATGGCAGAGACAATGGAATAATAAGAATTTATTCCAATCAAATCCAGATTCAAGAGAAAAATTATTCTTAACTGTAGCTTTTCCTTATCCTAGTGGTGCCATGCATATTGGACATGGTCGTACCTATACAGTCCCAGATGTATACGCTAGATTTAAACGAATGCAAGGGTATAATGTTTTATTTCCCATGGCTTGGCACGTCACCGGAGCCCCGGTAATTGGAATAGCCAAAAGATTTCAAAGGCAAGATCCCTGGACGATTGATTTATACAAAAATGTGCATAAAGTCCCTGAAGAAGAACTTGCCGAATTCACAAATCCCAATTATATCGTGAATTACTTCAGCACGGAATATAAAGATGTAATGCAGAAAATGGGATTCTCCATTGATTGGAGGCGGGAGTTTAACACAATAGATCCTCATTATCAGAAGTTCATAGAGTGGCAGTTTAGGAAGTTAAAAAGCAAGGAGCTTGTAAGAAAAGGAATTCATCCTGTAAAGTACTGTCCAGAATGCCAAAATCCGGTAGGTGACCATGATTTGCTTGAAGGAGAAGGTGTCGCAATAAATGAGCTTACACTTGTAAAATTTAAGATAAATGATGATTATCTGGTAGCAGCGACTTTTCGTCCTGAAACTCTATTTGGCGCTACGAATCTATGGTTAAATCCAGATGCAGAATATATTAGGATAAAAATTGGTGATGAAAACTGGATAATAAGTAAAAAGGCATTTAATAATATTATTCATCAAAAAAAGGATGCATCAATAGTTTCTGATGTTGATGTTAATAAATTAATAGGTAAATATGTAAAAAATCCATTAACTAATGAAGAACATATTATATTACCTGCTTCTTTTGTAAATCCAGGATATGCTTCTGGAGTAGTATATTCAGTTCCAGCACATGCTCCTGCGGATTACATAGCACTTAAAGACCTTAAAAAAGATTCAGAAGTGCTTGAAAAATATAATATTAAAAAAGAAGTGGAAAAATTAGAGCCAATTAGTATTATAGAGCTTGAAGGGTTTGGAAAATTTCCTGCAGAAGAAATAATCAAGAATTTCGGTGTTAAAAACCAGAATGATCCTAAACTCTCTGATGCAACTAATGAACTCTATAAATTAGAGCATTCCAAGGGAATTATGAGTCAGACTATCTCTGTTTTTGGAGGATTAAAAGTACCATTTGTAAGAGATGAAATCATAAATAATCTTCTGAAATCTAAAAAAGTAGATGTAATGTATGATTTTTCTGAAAAACCAGTTATTTGTCGATGTGGTACTGAATCTGTGGTTAGAATACTTGAAGATCAATGGTTCCTTAAATATTCGGATGAAGAATGGAAAAGAATCACATATAATTGCTTAGCTCAAGAACAAATAGTTCCTGGAGAGGTGAGGGCAAATTTTGAATATTATATTGGATGGTTAGAAGATTGGGCGTGCTCTCGTCGAATTGGACTTGGAACAAAGCTCCCCTGGGATAATCAATGGTTAATTGAGCCGCTTAGTGATTCTACCATTTATATGGCTTATTATGCAATTGCAAAATATATGGAAAAGATTGATCCTGATGATTTGAATGATTCATTCTTCGATGATGTATTTTTAGATGCACAAAAATATTCTGGAGATATAAATACAGAACTTTTAAAAGATATTAAAAGTGAATTCAATTACTGGTATCCACTAGATTGGAGACTTTCAGCGAAAGATTTGGTTGGAAATCACCTGTCATTTCATATATTCCATCATTCAGCCATATTTCCGGAATATAAATGGCCAAATGGTATTGTAGTTTTTGGAATGGGACTTCTAGAGGGTAATAAAATGTCATCATCTAAAGGGAACGTGATACTACTCAATGATGCCATAGAAACTCATGGGGCAGATGTAGTGCGTCTATTTTTAATGGCATCTGCAGAGCCATGGCAGGATTTTGATTGGAGGGAAAACGAGCTTAAAGGAATAAAGAAACGTTTAGACTGGTTTTCAGAGTTTTTAGATAAAGTTGAAGAAATTTATGGATCTAAAATTGATTTAGAATCTTATGAGCTTCCCATGATCATAAAAAGATCGATAAACGCTTGGTTTATTAGCCAGATAAATATGCATGTAAGGAATGCTACACTTGCTTTGGAAGGATTTCAGACGAGAAAAGCATTACAGGAATCATTATTCTTACTTAAAAAAGACATTGATCATTACTTCTATAGAATAGAGCATGACTTGGAGAATGAATCGTTCAAAGAAGAGATTGATAACGTTCTGATTTACCTTTCAAACATCTGGATACGACTCATGGCACCATTTATTCC
Organism: Methanobacterium sp.; assembly: GCA_015661405.1. Taxonomy (GTDB): domain Archaea; phylum Methanobacteriota; class Methanobacteria; order Methanobacteriales; family Methanobacteriaceae; genus Methanobacterium_A. The sequence continues at coordinate 1,114 of JACWMK010000011.1, read as the reverse complement.
CCATTCATGTGAAGAACTTTGGAGTACGCATGGTGGATTAGGATTCGTATCTGAATCTAAATGGCCTAAATATGATGCTAACCGCTTAGATGAAAAAGTTCAAAGAGCTGAAGAAGTTGTAATGGAGCTTTCTGAAGATATAAAAGAAATTAAAAAAATTTTAAATAAAGCACCACAAAAGATACATGTTTATATAGCTCCTCAATGGAAATGGAAGATCTTTGATATTGCATGGGAAGTGGGTAAACCGGACATAGGCCGTATAATGCAGGAAGCTGTTAAACAAAAAGTTCATGATAATAAAAAAGAACTTGCAATTTTCGCTAAAAAAATAGCTCGAGAAATGACGAAAATCAATTATGTGGGTAAAATCGATGAATATACTGTTATAAATGATTCCTTAGAATTTTTATCTAGAGAATTAGGAGCTGAAATTTTAGTTTATAAAGAGCCAACCTATGATCCTGAGGGAAAATCGGGGAATGCTCTTCCTTATAAGCCAGCTATTTATATTGAATGATTTTTTATTTCTCTATAAATTTTTTTTGAATAATAAATTTTATGAATAATCACTTCCATAAATACATAATGAGGTGAAAGGATGTTTTCCAAAATAACTATAGACATTAGTAAAATTGGTAAGGAAGATTCAGATAAGGAATTATTGCGTATGGCTATAGCGGCTGAGTTGGATGCTACAAATTTTTATGAACAAATGGCAGCTATAACTGATAATGAAGATTTTAAAGAAGTTCTTTTAGATGTTGCTCGGGAAGAAAAAACTCATGTAGGGGAATTCCAGACTATGCTTTTAAGATTAGATCAAGAACAAGTTATAGAACTGGGAAAAGGTAAAAAAGAAGTAGAGGAATTAATAGGCAAATAATAATTTTTTTGAAAAGATTATCAAAAAAATTAACCTAAATTACTTGGAATAAATTTTTTGAGAAGATTTTATTCCAAGTTAAATTACTACATTTTTTTTTAGAATCTATAGGGTGTTAGGTTTTTACATTTCAGCGAGTTGCTGTAGTTGTTTGTTATCCGGTTTTAGTTTAGATGCTATTAGACCTGCTAAAAGTACACTTATATATGTGGTTTTTGCCGCTGATTT
>JACWMK010000134.1 GCA_015661405.1 Methanobacterium sp. | reverse complement strand
AAAAACCAACTTATTCAACATGATTTTGCACTCGAACTTCAAGGTTTCAGAAGAAAAGGAAACCAACTATACTATAACTTAGGTGACACTGTTAGAAGAGATGCAACAGTAGAAGCAACCGGTATCCTAGGAGATATAACAGGAGGCCACTTCAAACGTATAATCATGGACGATGTATTCGATGACGAAAACACGAGGACAGCTGATGGCCGACGCAAAGTCATGAAATTCATCGAAGGAACCATCCTACCATTATTAGAGCCAGGCTGCGGCCTCCTCGGAATTGGCACACGAAAACATTGGGATGACGGTTACCAGAAAATGATTGATAACCCCGCATGGTATGTCCTCGAGGAACAAGCTATACTCAAATGGCCTAAAAGTTACGAATATGTCCAGGATGAAAAGGGGATAATAGTAGATGTTAAAGTTGAAGGTGATTATCAGGTTCTATGGCCGGAAAAATGGGATATTAAACAATTACTACTCCAAGCCAAAGCCATGAGCATGGTATTATTCAACCGAGAATATCAAAATAATGCAGAAGGCATGAAAGGAAAAGTATTCAAAGAACAATGGATACAACACTACGCAATACAAGAAAAAAACCAAAGCACCAATGTCAAAGGACACCCACCATTAGAATCAATGGAAATTTACCAAGGTAATGATCTCGCCATCCGTCAAAATGAGAAAAATGATTATTTCTGCTGCGAAACAATAGGTGTAACAAGAGATCCGTACCGGATTTGGATACTGGATTGGTATCATGATAAAATCAGCTTCCCTGAACAAGTCAAAATAATTAAAACCTTATACAACGGTCCAACCACCCCCATTTGGAACGGTGTAAGATGGAATGTTTTAAAAATCGGGATTGAATCAAACGCTTATCAAGTGGCTTTAGCACAACAAGTTTTAGATGAAGGAAATTATCCTATTACAGAGATTACCAGTGTAAAAGATAAGAAAACCCGGATTACAGCAGGTAGTGTAGATTATGAAAATGGAATGGTAATGGTCCCCGTTGATCATCCATTATATCCCACTTTTTTAAATGAATATGTCAGTTTTGATGAAGGAGAGCATGTGATATGCTTGATACTGATGATATAGTTAGACGATTGATTCTTCAAAACCTAAATGAATACGTGGAATTACCAACATGGTAGAAAAAGTGATTAAACTGTACTAAAAGCAACATCTATGTTAAATGTCAGCCATACATTAACACTGATGAATATGTCTGTTACATCAAATAAACCAAGACTATCACTCTTCAAATCAGTCATAATATCTCGATATTCTTAATTTTCTTCTAATCTTCTTTTAAATTAGTTATCTGATATTTGAATGTGCAATATCTTTGAGCCCTATTTTCATCATCATTATCATTGCTTTATTCTTTGTATTAATTGCAGTTGAAGAACCTTGGGATACTGGTGGTATATAAAGGAGTTCTGAATCATCAACCACCAAAACCATCAAATTTTCAAATTCAAACATTGAAATGGCTTCTTTGAACGATGGTAATTCTTGATTTATTGTATGAGATAAGATTAATCCATCAATAATATCTTCTTTACTGGAAATCTGGAAATTACCATTTTTACCTTTGAAAATTTTTTCTAACTTTATTTCTTTGTCTTGGTCATCTGCAAAAACAATAATATCAAGTTTAAGATTTTTTTTATCTAATTTTTCGAGATACTTTAAGTACTTGGATGATGATGCGATGAATATACTTTTACTAGCACCCCGAATCATATCTTTGATCTTATATTCTATGGCTTTTCCACCAAACACATGCCATAAAGTCTCTGCAGAGTTTTCAATGAAATTTTCTTTATCCATAGTAGAGAAAAGCTTGTGTGCTTTATCATTAGCGTTTAAAAGGGGTTTAAATAATATTTCAAGCCCGATATCTGGGGGTGTGGCTTGATACGTCATAGGCCGAGTATTAGTAAGAACAACAAGTCCTTTCTCCTCAAGTAGGCGGAGGCTTTCGTAGGTGTTGGGTTTTGATAAGCCTAAAAATTCAATTAGCTGTTTAACTTCTGAATTTTCCATCATCGCCAGTGCTATGTATATTTTAGCCTCGGACTCAACAAGTCCCAGTTCCATCATCGATTTAACAAGTTCCTGTGGAATTTTATTCATGATCATAAACTCTCCTGACATTTAAAGTTGTTCATTAATAAATAACTATATCGTAAAATTTATTTATATTACATTTATATAAATTAGAAGCATTTCAAGTTTTGAGTATGTTTAGTTTAAAAACTATTATTTTAAAAAAACTACAATGAGAAATACCATTTATAAATATCATTCATAGAAATTTAGGATAAATTCACTTCAGTTTTAAATATTAGATCAATTTATCATAAAATTTTTTATATTTTTTTTAAATTTATCATATGAAAATACATCTGAACCAAAAGTATATATGATTATGAGTCCATATGTAGTAATGTAGTTTACAACAATATTAGATGTGTTTTTGGTAAAATTCAGTAAAACTCATTGAAAAATGTAAACACACATTTTCGGCTTAAAATCGACCTAGGATTAATAGGAGGTGAAATGTATGGTATCTGTTCCAAAAAATGAAAAAACTATGATTCAATGTATTTGTAACGCCTGTCCCTCTTACAATGAATGTATGAGAGGTGAAGTGTTAGGTGTCTTCTGTTCTTTAGGGGATGCTGGATCATGTGTTCAAAATATTGAGACTTGTAATTGTCAAGAATGTTCTATTTCGTCAGAATTTAATTTTTCTAGCGAAAAACATTGCGAAATGGGATCCGCCGAATCACAAAACAAATAAATAATTCTTTATTTTTTTTTATATCTGCTGTTCATTCCATCTGAATCTAAAAAAAAGAATAGTAAACTAATTTAAGATTAAAAAAAAGTTGAGTTAAATAAAAAAGATGGGAATTATTAATTTATAAGGGTGCTTTTTTTTTATGAAGATTAACATGGAATATAAAACTGTT
>JACWMK010000133.1 GCA_015661405.1 Methanobacterium sp. | reverse complement strand
AGTTTAAGTTTTGTTAATTCCGATAAGATTATGTTTCCTAAATTTTTACTAATATTTTTGATTATTGGTGTAATTTATCTTATTTTTTCTGGAATTACAGCTATCAAAGCTTTACATATGAAACCGTATAATGATATTGCTATTGATAATATTATTGTAGGCCAAAATTATAAGGATTTAAGTAAAGTTTATGATAATTTAAGTATATCTAAAATGAGTAAAAAAACTGAATTGTCCGAAATATATGAATGTATTAAGCTAAATCAATTACTGACAACGATTAAATCTAATTATGTTGAAGTAACATTTTTAGGTATAAGAAATGGGTTGATATTAGTAGCGATTTTTTTCATTTTAGATGCTATTAGCATTATTTTTCCTAATATGGATTTAAATTCATTAATGAACATATTACCTGTATATTCAATTAGTGTTTGATTAATTTTTATATTTTTATTATTTTGTTCAAATTACAGGAACTTTATTCTTAGATACCTAAAGTCTTTAATTAAGATAAATATTTTCTTTGACTATCATAGAATTTATTATTTATCAATAGTTTTTTCAAAAAATACCTTAGAAATAGAAATTATATTGTATATATTTATTATTACATATAGCCCAATTGATGGATTAATGACTGTTTCTCTGATTTTTGTGAAATTATTCTTTATGATCATAGTATCACTATTTGATATATAATGTATTAATACTACTTCGTTAAACATCGCTATCTTTAGCCCTATGGTCGGTTATTTGGACTTTAATTTCAAAATCAGTTAATCCTAATATATATTTTCACATATAAAAGGTTTTCCCATAGTATATCCATATACCAAGTTAAATGGAGATAAAAAAAATAAAATTTTTGAAAAATTGGATTAAAATTATTTATTGTAATTCAATTTTTAGAAAGGTCGGTGATTTAGAGAAGATCTTTTGTTATGGTGATACTACCATGATATTATGGTGATATTACCATAAGATGAATTAGTTTCTAAGAACAAAACAACTGATAAATGATGGAAGGATAGATTCTTTAAATTGTCAATATTTATTTGAAAAATTAATATAAATTTATATATGGTGATAATACCATAATATTATGGTGATACTACCATGAAAAATAAAGATATAGATGTTATTATAGCATTAATGGAAATCCAAGTTGATAATGTAAGCATAAGTCAATTATCTAAAATATTAAAGATAAACTATAAAAATACATATAACATCGTTAAAAGACTAGAAAAGGAAAATTTAATCACATTAAATAAATTTGGAAAGGCTTATAATTGTATTTTAAATAAACAGATGCATCCATTAATATTTGAAGCTGAGTTCAAAAGAAGAGAAGAATTATTAAAAAATAAAAATCTAAAAATTTTATATAATAAACTAAATTCAATTATATTCCCATTCATTGCTTTAATTTTCGGTTCTTACGCAAAAAAAGATAGCAACCAATATTCTGATATAGATTTAATGTTAATTTATAATAAAAATAAAGATATTGGTATAGAGCGAAAAATTTCAATATTAGCTCTAGATATTCATCCAATAACCCTTAATTATGAAGAATTTCTTAAAATGGCTAAAAATAAGGAATTTAATGTTGTTGAAGAAGCCATGAAGAATAATATAATACTTATAGGAATTGAAGACTATTATAGGTTGGTTGACAATGTTGAGCCTTGAAAGGATAAAAGAAGCAAAAATTAATGTCAAAACATATTTAAGAAACGGTTTATTAAAGAAAAAAGAATATAATGAAAATATATTCCAAGCTTATATGGAAAAGTCAAATGAAAGTTTAGAGGTAACTAATTATTTATCTGAAAATCATATGTCCTCCATGTGGATAACTGTTACCTCGTATTATTCGATGTATTATATATCCAATGCAGTACTTTACAAAATGGGATATAAAGTAGGTGATGAAATATCTCATAAAGTAACTTGTGATGCACTGATTGATCTAGTTAGAGACAAATTAAAAAATAATTTAATTGAAGAGTTTGAAGACGCACAAGATGAGGCGTTCCAAATAACTAATTCTGAAAAAGCTGATAATATTATTGAAAGTCTCGATTATGAAAGAAGAAAAAGATCTAAATTTCAATACGAGATGACTGCTGAAATAAAGGATTCTAGAGCAAAAACTTCATTTGAAAGGGCAAAAATATTCAATTTAGAAATGAATAAAATATTAATTAATTAATAATAGATTTTGAATCTCACATTAAATAATTTACATTAACATTAGTCATATAAATTTTAAGATATTTTAATGAAAACATTGCTATAGTTAGCAAGAGGCCGTTATAAGTTTCAAAATGTTAGTAACTCTTTTAAATTATTTAATAAGACTCTATTTTCGCTTTAAATTTTATTCAATAATAATTTGATTATACTTTTTTCGCTTTTTTACATTCATTAATGAATTTCACGGTTTTTTCTTCAAATTCAGGTCCGATTAACAAATTCCATTTTTCTTTTTCAGATTTGATCATTTTACAAATAGATTCTATTCTGCCTAACTTGGAATTAATAATTTCAGAAGAATTCAAAGGACGATAATCAACGCCGACTTCTTTTGCCAAATATATGCCAATTATACAGAAAAATAATAAAATTCTACCGACTGTGTTAGTCGCAAATAATTTACCTGTATGAGGATGTTTGCTACGCTCCCATACGGTTTTTGTAAGTTTGAAAGTTATTTTTCCATTTCCTCGCTTTTCTAAAAGCTCTAGTATATCTAAAAGATTTTTATAATCCTGAATATTTAATAACAAGGGTTTAAGATATTTTTCATAATCTTTGGCGATGAAATCACCATCATTAATCTTTTTAATGATATAACTGCCAGCGTCAAACTTCTGAACCATTATCTCGTTATATAGTTCTTTTTTTATTTCAATATTTTGAATTGAATCTATAAGAGACAATTCTTTTTGTATATTCTCTTTATTCTTTCCATTAGTTTCAATTTCTAAACTTTCTAAAATTTTAGTTAATTT
>JACWMK010000010.1 GCA_015661405.1 Methanobacterium sp. | reverse complement strand
CCTATAAACATAATACTATATAAATATTTGCCTATAACAATTTAAACAGATTAAAAACACGAATTCCAAATTTCTAAAAAATTTAAATGATCAAAGATCAAATAGTAAATCGAAAATCTCTAAAGCTTTAAAAAATGGTTAATTTAAAAAAATTTTTTTTTATTTATTATTTTTAGGAGGATGGAAATAGTGGAAATTAAAACCATCCCCATTATAATAATATTAACTCTCTTTTTATTTAATTTTATTTAATTTATCAAATTTTCAACCATATTTAGAGGATATTTAATCAAATGGAATATAAATTATTATTCAAATCCAAATAACTTAGGATTAAATAAATGAGATATTTAAAAACTAAAATACAGTACATAAATATTATTATAAAAATTTAAGAAAACATATAAAAGGAAGAAATAAATGCAATTTAAATAAAAGGGGGAACTTCAGTTGCAGATTTTATATGAAGAAAAATTATCATCTATATGGATAACACTCATATTCCTATTTATCGCATTATTTTTTCTATTCTTAATTTTGTATCAAGTTTTCATCGGTCCTTTAGAAAATAATTCAGCTCCAAATTGGGTTTTAACTATAATATTCCTAGTTTTCTTGTTTCTATCCTATAACTTCATCAGATTAGTTAATCAAATCACACCGGAGTTCTTAATTATTAGTTATGGGATAATCAAGCATAAAATACCTTTAGGTAATATTGAAGAAATTAAATTATATGAATCATCTTTCCTTAGATATGGTGGTTGGGGTTTACACTTCGGAAGATCTGAAGGGAAAAGATATATCGCTTACACTATACCCGGAGCTTCTAACTTAACTTTACAGTTGAATAAAGGAAGATTTAGGAAAATAATTTTCTCCACTAAATATCCAAATAAATTAATAGATATAATCAATGAACAAATAGCTGAAAAAGAACTTTAAACCCTATATTTCCTATTATAATACTAAACAGAAATTAAATGATGAAATAAGAAGATATATGATAAAACAAATTTTAGATGATCCTTTAAATCATTTATTACAATTTTTAAATTATTATATTTAGATTAAAAAATATTTCAATACTCAAAAAATATTAGTTTAATTTAGATTAAACCTTGATTATCTTGTTTTAAAGGAATGGTAAAATAAAAAGTTGAGCCTTTACCCAATTCTGATTCAATCCAAATTCGTCCACCATGACGTTCCACTATCTTTTGACAGATAGCCAAACCTATACCAGTTCCATCATACTCTTCTTTAGTGTGTAACCTTTTAAACACCTGGAAAATACGTTCATAATGTTCTGATTTAATGCCTATACCATTGTCACTTACTCCAAAAATCCAATCAGCATCTTCCTTTTTAACTGAAATATGAATAAGTGGAGTTTTATCGTTGTATTTAATAGCATTTCCTATTAGATTTTGGAAGAGCTGCCGCATCTGCAAACGATCCGAATAGATTATGGGCAGTGGATCCAGAGTTATAATCGCTTTATTTTCTTCTATGATTATTTCTAGATCAAAAAGAACTTCTTCTATCAATTCCTCAAAATCAATTTCAATAAAATCCTCATGGTGGGATGTTACCCTTGAATAGGCTAAGAGATCTTTGATCAACTCTTGCATCCTTTCCGCACCATCCACTGCAAAATTAATATATTCCGAGGCATTTTCATCAAGCTTATCTTTATACTGCTTCTCAAGTAACTGAGTGAAGCTTGCAACCATTCTTAAGGGTTCCTGTAAATCGTGTGAAGCCACATAAGCAAATTGTTCTAGATCAGAATTAGATCTTCGCAGTTCAATTAAAGTTTCGTTAAGTAATTTCTGAGCTTTAATAGTTTTAGTGATATCTTCAAAGGTTATATAGACTTGGTAGGGTTTTTTTTCATTAGGTTTAAATAAAGGGGTTGCATTAACATTTATCCAGCCATAACTCTTTTTTTGAGGATTGAAAACACCCATGACTACATCTCTAACTTCCTTCCCGGTTTTTAAGGCAATCATAGAAGGATGTTTATCTTCTGGAAAATCAGTACCATCCTCATGAATAGCCTTACAATGATAATTACAAGTCTCGCCCTGCATCGAGTAATGATTTAATCCCATAATCTTCTCAGCAGCAGGGTTAACAGAAATTATACGTCCCAGTGAATCCTGATGAATAACACCTTGAGTCATGGTTTCATAGAGAGTTCTATATTTCTCCTCACTAACTTGCAATGCTAATTGAATCTTCTTACGTTCAGTGATATCTTCTATCATAGTCAAGATATATACTGGTTCATCTAATTGATTTTTCACGATAGTGACATGTAAATGTGCCCAGACGATTTCACCATCTTTACGATAGTAACGTTTCTCCAGTTCAAAATCATCAATTTTACCATCACGCAAAAGCTGCAAATAATGTAAATTTATGTCAAGATCTTCAGGATGAGTGTACTCCGTGAATTCCATTGATAATAATTCTTCTTTAGAATATTCCAACATTTTACTAAATGCATTATTAACATGTAAAGTTTGATAATTTAAATCAACAATAACATCACCAATAGGTGATTGATCAAATATTAATCTAAAACGTTCTTCACTCTCACGAAGCGCATATTCAACTTCCATCTGCCTAGTAATATCATGTATTATAGAGTAAAGAAGGTTTTCACCATTAATAATAATAGTACCACTATAAACATCTACATCCCGGATTTCTCCATCCGCTAAACGATGTTTAAATAAAAAATGATTATTTTCCTCTGATTTAGCTTTTAACATTTCATTAAATACTTCTTCATCTGAAAGAACATTAATATCCGTTATATTCATTTCAACTAATTCTTCCAGCCTATAACCGTAAAAAGAAGCAGCAGTCGGATTTGCATCAACAATTTCCCCAGTAACAGGCTTAATTAAAAGCATTGAAGCATGATTACTTTTAAAAAGACTATGATACTTCCCATCACTCTCTCTTAAAGCTTCTTCTGCATTAATTAAATCTGTAATATTAGTAATTGTTATTCTGAAATCTAATTCATCCTTTTGGATGGGAAGGGTTTCTAAATGCGCGTGAAGATTGGTCCCATCATTTTTAATGAGATCTAATTCACAGGATTGCCCAGTGAGTGTTTTTTTAACTTTCATTAAATGCTTATAGAAAATTCTTCGAGAATCAAAATTCATATACCGGATAAATGCACTGTCAATTAATTCTGATTTTTCAAAACCTAAAAGATCAGCACCAGTGAGATTAACATCCTTAATTAACTCCTTTTCATTTAATGAATAATACCCGACAGGCGCAAATTCAAAAAGATCAAAATACTTCAACTTCGCATCTTCTAAGTCTTTCCAACTCTTTTGTAATTCCTCATTCTGCATTTCCAGTTCAATCTGATATGTTTGAAGTTCATGAACTAACTCAGAAAATTTATCATAAAATGGCAGCTCGGAATTACTATGCTCACTTAATATGTCTTCTACCTTATCTCGAAGTTTACTACCTTTACTGTTTTCTATCATAAAATTGAAATCCTAGGAATAAAACCTAAACAGATATTTTTTTAATAAAACGATTATGTAACTTATTAAATATAACTTTAATTAAATTAAAAAAAAAGATTTCAATTTTTATAAAATTTGATTAATTTTACATTTCACTATGCAAAGTTTAAAATAAAATAAGATTAAATTAAAGAAGCATAAATTATTTTAAATTATATTTTTTAGGTTTTATTTGGGATAGTGAAGTAAAAAGTTGAACCTTCACCTGATTCAGATTCCACCCAAATATTTCCATCATGATGTTCAATGATTTTATGACTCACAGACAATCCTATGCCAGAACCAGGGTACTCTGATCGAGTATGTAACCTTTTAAATACTTCGAAGATTTGTTTTTGATACTCCGATTCAATACCAATACCATTATCAGTCACACTGAATCTCCATTCCTTCCCATCTTTATGAGCAGATATATGGATTATTGGAGTTTTATCTCCACTGAATTTAATGGCATTAGAAATTAAATTCTGGAAAACCTGCCCCATTTGAGACTCATCAGCCAAAACAGTAGGAAGTGGATCATGAGTTATAAAGGCATTACTCTCATTAATAGATACATATAAATTGGAAAGAACAACATCTAATACATTTTCTAAATCAACATTTTCAAATTCCTTAGTATCACTGGAAACCCTGGAAAATGCTAAAAGATCATCAATTAAATACTTCATTCGATGAGAACCCTCAACAATAAAGTTAATATACTCATCAGCATCCGCGTCAAGTTCACCTTTATATTTCCGTTCTAATAATTGAGTGAAACTAGTTACCATTCGGATAGGTTCCTGCAAGTCATGGGAAGAAACATAAGCAAACTGCTCCAACTCCCTATTAGAACGTTTCAAATCCTTCACATTCTCTTTTAAATTTACTTCAGCTCTTTTACGCATTAAAGCTTCCACAAAAGCTACCGAAAGAACCTCAATATTCTCCTTATCCTCCTCATTATAACCAGCCTTTTTATTAGCTAAAGCGATCATTCCAATAGTTTTACTGCCTTGTTTAAGTGGAACACCTAAAAATGAAGTTATATGAGGATGACCCTCCGGTAACCCATGTTGATCAGGGTCAAAGTCTGGATCATTAACAATCTGAGATTTTCCCTCACGTATTGTTCTTCCCCAGTAACTAACAATTTCCATATTACTTAATAATTCATGAGCATTCGTGGTTCGGCAGGCTTCCCAAGCAGGAGGGCTTAATGCTATATCATCTAAACGTCCATTTTCATTAACTTCACCAACAAAACCAAATTCACTATCAGTCAACTCCTCAGCAACCTCCAAACATTTCCCTATAACATCTTCTTCAGTATCACAAGTCAAAGCTTCTTGAAAAACTCTATTAATACTTTCCAATAATTCATCATGTCTAATAATTTCTTCATCAGCCTGGAATTTCTCTAAAGCAACAGCTAAATATCCCGCAAGTCTCTCCCATACTGCAATTAACTCAGGAGAGAACATGTCCTTTCTTATATCATTCAACTGAAGCAATCCCAAATTTCCAACTCTAGATGGTAAAGGTATTAAAGCCACAGACTCATATCCCATTCCATTGCAACGATTACGAGTAGTACTCTGCCGATCCTCTTCACTAGTATTAGCAAGTAAATTAGTTGTACTGTTAGTCCAGAAGCTTCCATTATCTGTGAAAAATGGTTTTGATGCATCGAATCGTCCACAAATCACATTTCCACATATACATTCAATAATAGGATTACCATCACTGTCACAATAAGAGTTTCCCAGTTTATCATAGGCGCAAAGTCTGTTCTCCATTAGAAGAAATTCTTCAGGAAAACCTCGGGTTTCATAATAAGGGTAATCATCTCCTTCTTTCAGTCGGATGCCCACTGCTTCACATTCAGATTGCTGCTTAAAGAAAGTTACAGCCGACTGAATTAAATCTCGAACACTTGTATTTTCATTTACAAGACGTAGAAATTCAACATTAGTGTCACGTTCAAGCTCAGCTCGCTTGCGTTCGGTGATATCTTCAAATAATGTCGCGAATTTACCTTTTTCAGGTGAAATTACTGAAATACGGAAAATTATATCCATAGGTTCAAAATAAGTTTCAAATTCCGTTGGTTCACCATTTTCAGCAACAGGAGCATAAAATTCTAAGTAAGGGGGTGTACCTGTTCCATAAAGTTGAGAAGCTTTCATTCCAATAACTTCACTTCTCTTTAACCCGATTATATTCTCATAAGCAGGATTTATATCTAATATTATATAATCAACAGCTTCATGTTGAGAATTATAAATGATTTTATGAAGAGCTACACCTTCACTCATAGATGAATAAAGTGAATGATACTTTCTTTCACTTTCCTGGAGTTCTACTTCTGTCTTAGATTTTGCAGCGCTTAATCGAAGAGTTATTATTCCATAAGAAATATCATCAACTAACTCAGTTAATAAATTTATCTCATCTTCAGAGAACGGGTTCGATTCTCTTGAATATATTGTTAAAGCTCCAAAAACATTACCATCATTCATTAAAGGAAGAGCCAATGACGAAGCATAACCTCTCTTTATAGCTTCTTCACGCCAAGGTTCAAATTGGGGATCATTTAACATATTTCTACAAACACAATTTTCACCTGTACGGATAGCAGTGCCCGTGGGTCCTCGGCCACGTCCAATATCTTCCCAAGTGATACCAAGTGTTTCTAAATAACCTGCTTCAAAACCTGAATAGGCTATAGGTTTCACTGTCTTATTCTCATCATTTTCAGTGAAACCTATCCATACCATAGCATAACCACAGTCCTCTATAATAATTTTACATACTTCATCCAAATATTCACTCTCATCTTTGGCATACCTCTTAGCACGAGTACTATCGGTTAGTGCACGAAGTGTCCGGTTAAGTTTTTCCAATTCCCATTCATTATTTTTACGTTCGGTAATATCAGTGAACATTACAGCAATCCGATGAGGCTCAGTCTGGAAGGCATACACATCAAAACATCGGTTTAGAGGTCCTAACCATTCTTCGAAATGTTTAGGTTCCCCTGTAAGTAATACGCTACCATATTGTTCAAACCAAGTCTGTTCAGAATTAGGGAATAATTCAAGTCTAGTTTTGCCAATGATATCATTTTTTTTAAGTCCCGTATGTTTCTCAAACGCTGGATTGACGTCTAAATATCGAATGTCATAAGGATTACCATCATCATAGATGATTTCATTAATTGAGAATCCTTCACTCATCGTCTCAAAGAGGCTACGGTAACTTGATTCACTCTCATTTAATGTTTTTTCATCTTTTTTACGTTCATTTATATCTTGAAATGTGCTAATTAGCACTTTCTTGTTGTTTGTTGTTGTCATTGCCGTGGAACTTAACGATCCCCAGAATACGCTTCCATCTCTATGTTTGAAACGGGTTTGGAAGTTTATAACCTTGCCGAACTTAGTTTGTTCAAAAAACCGGGTTCGATCTTCTGGCTCATAATAGTATGAGGAAGTTGGTCGAGATATGAAATCTTGCTTCGAGTCATAATCGTAACCGAATATCTTCAGCCAAGAAGAGTTAATTTCTAAAATTTCGCCTTCAGGATTTGAAAGCGAAATGCCCAGAGGTGAAGTCTCTATCAAGCTTTGGAACCGTTTTTCGCTATCCCTTAAGATTTTATTGACTTGTAATAGTTCATTTCCCTGCTGTTGAAGCTCTTCATTCGCAATACGGAGATCTTCAGTAGTTGAATGTAATTCCTCATTAGAAACAGTTAACTCCTCATTATATTTTTGTAACTGCTCTAACAAATCTATCATTTTTTCTTCTTCCAGTTGTTTGCGATTATTAATATCTCGAATAATAAGTGAAGTTTGATTATTCACATTTTTATTCACTAAGTGTATAGGAAATATTTCAGCAGGAAACTTCGAATCATCTTTCCTTATTAAAGTAATTTCAATTTTTACTTCACTTTTAATGGTTAAATCATTTAATATGGCTGATAATTGGGGTTTATTTTTATCTGCGAGTTCTGATATGTTAAGTTTGATTAGTTCATTAAGTGAATAACCGAAAAGCAACTCCGCCGCAGGATTTGCATCCATTATTTTGTCTCCGGAGTTAATGATTAAGATAGCATCTAAATTAGATTCAAAAATAGATTTATAAACATTATTTGATATTTGATGCTTCGACATAAAATTTAGTTTTGATTAATTAATTTTATATATATAACTATTTTTTTTTAAAACACCTAGCTAATGACTATTTAAAAATTTTCAAATTTTTTTGATTTTTCTGAAAATTTAATTAAAAAGGTTTTTGATTATACAATTAAGTTTAAATATTATAAATATATATGAATATAAAATAGAAATATTCATTAAAAAATCATAGGAGAAAAATTATCCATGCCGAAAACATTTACAGAAAAAGAAAAGGAAATTATTCGAAATACTCTAATACAAAAAGGCAGCGAATTATTCAGTAAATATGGCTTGAAAAAAACCAGTATAACTGAATTAACGAACGCTGCAGGGATAGCTCAAGGCACATTTTACAATTTTTATGACTCCAAAGAAGAACTATATTTTGAAATCCTCGAATTAGAAGAAGCCAACAGCGAACAAGATTTAGAAGAAATATTAAAATCCAGCAAAACGGCCAAAGAAGCACTCAGGAAAATAATCAAAGGTACTTTTAAATTTTTCGAAACAAATCAGTTTATTCGTAGAATTTATGATAGTAAAGATTATGAACTAATGGTTCGCAAATTACCACCAGAAAAACTTGAAAACCATCAAATAAGTGACACACTACGAGTTTTAAATATTATTAAACGAATGCAACAAAAAAATGAATTAATTAAAACTAGACCAGAAGTCATCTCAGGATTACTAAGAGCTATCATAATTTTATATTTCCATCAAGACGAAATTGGTAAGGATGTTTTTCCAGAAGTCACAGATCTACTAGCTGATATTGTAGCTGACGGTCTAGTGAACGAAAAAAATAAAGAAAAATAAATTTTAAATTCTTATTCCTCATATTACCTGAAGATTTAATATAATTTTCATTAAATAGAGATTTTTTCGAGGGAATTACAAATATGAAACAAAAAATACAATGGGAAGTAAAAGTGAGTATTAATGCACCAGTTGAACAGGTATGGGATGTAACTCAAGACCTTTCTTTAATACCAGTATATCATCCAGAAGTAGAAAAAATTGAATTCTTATCAGACCAAACTAATCGAGCAGAAGGGGTGGAATATAAATGTATAATTCCAGAAGGAAAACCTAGAAGTGGTTCCTGTGTAGAGAAAGTAGTTGAAAACGATAAATATAAAAAAACAACAACACTAGCAGTTGAAGATACATGGGGTTTAAGTGAAATGTTAAAAAATTATACAACAGACCTCATCTTCGAAAAAATAGATGATACAACCACTACTCTACATTTCCAAGGTTATTATGAACCAATCGGGTTTAAAAATAAAATACTTAATATTTTAATTCTACGCAGAGTCATGAAAAAACGAGGAAAAGTAGTTCTAATCGGTATTAAGGATTTAATTGAAAAAAAATTAGACTAGATTTTAAATTCAATTATTATAAAACCGGGATTGATTTAATTTATGTTAAACCGACCAAAAGGAGTATTAATAGAAGCGTTAATCATGTTAATTGCTGCAGTTTTGGCTATAATTATAGGAATATCCATAATCATACCCGGAACACCATTAGATGCAATATGGAATTAATTCACTCCTGACTGTATTTAAAAGTACACTTATTGGAATAATATTCGGATACTTTCTAATCATTCTAGGCTTAATAATGTTATATAGTGTATATGGCTTAACAAAAGGACGTAAATGGGCGTGGTGGATTATACTCTAATAATATTTGCAGTTAATGGAATTGTTGCTGCAATCTCACTCGCATTCGGCAGTTGGATTTATAACTGGAATCATAATTATAAGTGTATTCTTATTTTATCTAACTCGACCTAATGTAAAAAAATATTTTAAAACTAAATAGATTAAAGATATATAAAAAATAATATACAGTTGAAATATTGATAAGTTCAGATAATAATTAAAAAAGATTTTTATTTTTATGAATGGTATGGTTATATTTAAAATGAATTCAATTGAAGAAATTAATATTGAAGCTAAACCATTTTTGAAATGGGCTGGAGGGAAAAATCAATTATTAATGGAGCTTAACAAAATCCTTCCCCAAAAAATCTTAGATAATAAAAAAATTGATAATTACATCGAACCATTCGTGGGTGGTGGTGCGATGTTCTTTTTTTTAAGAAGTAAATATAATATTAAAAAATCAGTCTTAATTGATGTTAACCGAGAGTTAATACTGGGATATAAAGTTATTCAGAATAATTATAAGGAATTAATAAATGAATTACATGTACTAGAAGATATTTATCTCTCAAAATCAGAGGAGAATCGAAAAAAGTATTATTATGAAATTAGAAGTGTTTATAATCATCAGATGACTGAATTTGATTATATTAATTATAATGATGAATGGATAATGAGAGTAGTATATTTGATTTTTCTAAATAAAACAGGATTTAATGGATTATTCCGGCAGAATAGTAAAGGAGAATTTAATGTTCCCCAAGGTCGCTATAAAAATCCTAAGATATGTGACGAAAAGAATATAATACAAGTTAACCAAGCTTTAAAAGATACTCAGATTATTTGCAATGATTTTACTGTTGCAGAAGAGTATATTGATAAGGACAGTTTCGTATATCTTGATCCACCTTACAGGCCACTTAATAAAACTTCAAATTTCACTAGTTACTCTAAAACGGGTTTTACAGATCATGATCAAAAAAGATTAACTGAATTCTATAGGAGAATGGCGTTAAATGGTGCTTATTTAATGTTAAGTAATTCCGATCCAAAGAATAATGATCCAAATGATGAATTTTTTGATGATTTATATACTGGCTTTAAAATTAAAAGAGTACCTGCCAGAAGAATTATTAATTGTAACGCCTCTAAAAGAGGCGAATTAAATGAAATAATCATAAAAAATTATTAGAAGTAAGTTAAACTGTAAAAATTATTAAATTTCTGAATTTAAAAAAAAATAAAAAAAGAGTTCTCTAAATTATTAAATTTTAAGATAAAAAAAAATTAATAAATTTTATTTCATTTTCTTTATAGATTTCATAGGGATGGTGAAGTAAAAGGTTGAGCCTTTCCCAGGTTCGGATTCCACCCAGATTCGTCCACCATGTCTTTCAATAATTCTTTTACAAATAGATAAACCTATACCTGTTCCAGGATATTCTTCACGGGTGTGTAATCTTTTAAATATTCCAAAAATTAATTCCTGATGCTCAGGTTTAATACCTATTCCATTATCACTTACCCCAAATATCCATTCATTTCCATTTTTCTGGGCAGATATGTGAATTTCAGGCGGCTCATCTCCATGGAATTTAATAGCATTAGAAATTAAGTTTTGGAATAACTGCCTAATTTGCATTAAATCTACCATGAGGGTTGGTAAAGGTTCATGAGTGATTTTTGCATTATAATCTTTTATAGATATTTGTAGTTTTAATAAAACATCCTCTAAAGCAATTTCCAAGTAAGATAATTCAAATTCTTTAACTTGAGTATTAAGGCGTGAAAACTCTAATAAATCATCAATTAAATATTTCATACGCTGAGAACCTTCAACTATAAACCCAATATACTCATCTGCATCCTCGTCAAGCTGACCTTTATAACGACGCTCTAACAATTGAGTGAAACTGGCAACCATCCTCAAAGGTTCCTGCAAGTCATGGGAAGAAACATAAGCAAACTGCTCTAACTCACTATTTGAAATCTTTAATTTACTTGCAACCTCTTTTAACTCCTTATTAGCTTCCACTTCAAACTGCATTTGTAACTGAAGCGATTCATTTGCCGTCTTAAGTTCCTCACTGGTAGCCTGTAATTCTTCATTAGAAGCAGTTAACTCTTCAGAAGATGCTTGTAACTTCTCCAGTAACTCTAAATTTTTTTCTTCAGCTTTCATATGTTCGGTAATATCTCTGGAAATAGTTGATACTGCCACTAATTTCCCCCTATCGTCAAAAACAGGGGAAAGAGTTAAACTAACATTTATCAATGTACCGTCCTTTTTTACCCTCAAAGTTTCATAATGATCAATCTGTTTTCCCTGCTTGATATTCTCAATCAAATGTGATATTTCATTTTTAAGAGAGTATGGTGCTAATATTGAAATATTCTGTTCTAAGACTTCTTCAGCCTTATAACCATAAATTTTTTCTGCTCCTTTATTCCAGCTAGTTATAATTCCTTCAAGTGATTTGGTTATAATAGCATCATCTGAAGAATCTACAACATCCGCTAACATTTTAATATTTTCTTCAGCCTTTTTATTCTGGGTGATGTCAGTGAAAAATGCTATAAATTGCTTTTTTTCTGGTGAAAATGCAGCAATTTGATAATATTTATTTAAAGAAGGTATGGGATATTCAATATTGGCTGATTCACCAGTTAAAGCTACATTACCATATATTTTAATGATTTCAGAAACTTCTTCTAATGGTAGAATATCTGATACTTTCTTATTTAACACATCTTCTTTTTTAAATCCAGTAAAGTTTTCAAATGCTTGATTAACATCTAAATAAACAAAATCTACTGGTTCTTCTTTATTATCAGTGATAATTTCACACAAAGCAAAACCAGTAAGAGGATTATCAAAAAATTGTTGATAATGTTTTTTACTTACCATCAATGCCTGATTAACAAGCAATAATTCTTCCCCCTGCTGCTGAAGTTTTTCATTAGATACCCTGAGTTCTTCAGTAGTAGATTGTAATTCCTCATTAGATACAGTTAACTCCTCATTAAAATGTTTTAACTGCTCCAGTAACTCTTGCTGCTTTTCTTTTAACTTTTTTTGTTCAGTTATATCACGTTCGATTGTTGTGAATGCGTAAGGTTTTCCATCATCATCTTTCAAGGTAGTTAAAGTGAGCCAAATATCAAGAACTCTACCGTCCTTAGTTATTCTCTTAGTCTCGATAGATATAGCATCTGCCCCATTCTTTAAGTCATAAATTAATGCTTGTTTCTCATCCTTACAGTCACCAGGGATAATAAGATATATGCTTGACTCGAGTGCTTCGGATTTACTATAACCATAAATTTCCTCTGCACCTTGATTCCATGATAACACGTTACCTTCGAAATCCTGGACCGTAACTCCATCAATGGAAGTATCCACCATAGTTGCAAATATTTTATTCTCCTCTTCAGCATGTTTACGTTCGGTGATGTCTCTAATGGTCATTAAATTTTGTTTTTCATCATTTTGAGCAGGTAATATGATGGCTGATATTTCAGCGGGAAACTTTGTTCCATCTTTCTTTATAAGAGTGATTTCACCTTTTACTTCTCCTTTAAGTGATAAATCATTTAATAGGGCAGATGATCTCTGGTCATTGGTGTCTATGAGTTGTGATCTGTTAAGTTTAATTATTTCATCATGTGTATAACCAAAAAGCAACTCTACAGCAGAATTAGCATCCAATACCATGCCTTCAGGAGTAGTGACTAAAATAATATCTAAGCTAGATTCAAAAATAAATTTATAAGCTTTATCTGATATTCGATGCCCCTTCATAACTCTTATATTTGTTTAACAAATTTAATAAAAATAACTATTTTTCACTACAAAACAACCATATAAATATTATTAAATTGAAAAATATGCCTATTTCTTGTCCCTTCAGTCAAAAAAAAACTACAGTTATAACTATTTTATCAATAAAAATTAAATATAATAATATAAAAAAAAAATGATAAATTCACTTGTCGATGAACTCTTGTACTAGATCAGCTAATATTTTCCAGCTAATACTATTTAAGTGAATTTGTCACGATGATATTGCCATCCGTTAATAATCACAATTTCATCATTACTCTTATGCAAGATAACTGCTGGAATAATCATGATTTACTAGGGGATGTAAAAGTGGAATTTAGATTTGATTACGGGTTCTGATTCCACTTTAATTTAACTATTTTTTTTCTTTTGCAATTAAAACCGTATATTTCTTATATTGCTATTTTTTTGAAAATCTTTTCCCAATTTACAAGTAACTTTTTTTTATTACCATAAATCGTTCTAATTAAATTTTGATTAAATTTTTAATAGTTTTTAGTAGAAAACCAAAATTTTTATATCTTACTTTACTGTATAATTCTGTATTAGTTAAGTTACAAACTACTAAAATAGGATTAATTAATATGAGTGAATTATCAATAGAACTAATTGAATCTCTGAAAACTATGGGTTTAGCTGAATATGAGGCTAAAGTATACTCTACATTAGTATTATTTGAGCGAGCTGAGGTTAAACGGATTTATGAATACTTAAATATTCCTAAACCCAGTGTATATCAAAGTCTAAAAGGTTTAATGGATAAAGGTCTAGTAATGATGGTTAGTTCCAAACCTGCAATTTATAAAGCAGTTACACCTAAGATAGCTCTTAGAAGTTTAATCCGAATCCATGAAGATGCAAAAAAAATTGCTCTAAAAGAATTAAAAAATATTGAAAAAAGTAATATTCAAATTGAAGACCCATATATCATATGGACTCTTTTCGGTGAAAATAATGTAGAACACAGCATGGAAGAATTAATGTGTAAAGCAAAAAAATCAATGAAACTAATTCTCCCCGAAGAATACTTAAATTACCTCTCATTTGCAAGCAATAAAGACTTAAAAATCGAATTAATAATATTCGGAAAGGATAATAGCCTTGCAAAAAATTATAAATTAAAGAACTTAACCGTACATGATGGATATGAAATAGATTTCACGGATTTCGGTGATTTATATAAATACTTAACTAAACTACCACTACCAACTGAACAATATTCTAAATATATATTTATACATATTGACGATAATGAATTCATGTACGTACCACCATATCCTGAAGATACCAAGCCCGGCATCACATCAAAAAATCCTTACTTAGTAAGTGTAATGAGTATAATATTCGACGCGGTATTTGAACACACTAGTGAAGTGTCTTATTAAAATAAATGTTATTTTTTTTTATTCAAATATGTTTTTGATAAGTGATGAATATTTTTCATTCCTATACTCTTTGATATTAAAAAACAAAAAATTTACTAATTTATTAAAGATTATTTTCAATAAAATGTATGGGAACATGTCAGTTATGTGACCAGTAGATTATTTAGTTTAATATCTCATTTTAGCACATATTAGAATATCCATCATCAGTATGTTAGATCGGCCGATCAACTGAATCACCATCACGATATATGCTAAGCTTGCAAAAACCGGTGTATCTATACGTATTTTCATTAAGAAAATTTTCAGAGTTAAATCTGTAGTGCTAATGTCAAATGCTTGAGCCATAGGCCATACCACCGAAAGGAACATAAAAATACTAAAAGCTAGCATCCCCGGCCTATCGCGGTGTTGTCACCCATAAATACCTAAATCAATACTGATAATACTTGTAAAAGCAAGTATAATGGAATAGAGTAGATAAGACATTTTTACTATTCTCCATGTATTAACGGGAGGGTAAAGTAGAAGGTTGAGCCTTTTCCTAATTCAGATTCAACCCAGATTCGTCCGTCGTGTCTATTTATAATTTTTTGAGATATAGATAGTCCAATCCCTGAGCCAGGATACTCTTTCCGGGTATGTAATCTTTTAAATACCTCGAAGATTTGTTTTTGATACTCCGGATCTATGCCTATACCATTATCACTCACGGCAAATATCCATTTATTCTCATCTTTTTGGGCGGATACATGGATTTTTGGAGAGATAGGTCCATGGAATTTAATAGCATTAGCTATCAAATTCTGGAAAACCTGCATCATTTGGGAATCATCAGCCAAAATCGTAGGAAGTAGATCATGGCTTATACTTGCATTTTTTTCTTTGATGGATACCGATAAATTTGAAAGAACATTATTTAACACTGTTTCTAGGTTAACTTTTTCAATTTCCTTAGCTTGAGTATTAAGCCGTGAAAAAGCTAAAAGATCATCAATTAAATATTTCATCCTATGAGCACCCTCAACAATAAAATTAATATACTCATCAGCATCCGTATCAAGTTGACCTTTATAACGCTTCTCTAATAACTGGGTGAAACTGGTAACCATCCTGATAGGTTCTTGCAAATCGTGAGAAGAAACATAAGCAAACTGCTCCAACTCCTTATTAGACTTTAAAAGCTCTTCGGTACGTTTTTCAACTTTTTCTTCAAGGGTATCCTGATACTCCTTTAATTTATCTTCAGCTTTTTTACGTTTAGTAATATCGTTAAATAGAATAGCAACTTCCCTACCTTCAGGGTCACCAATTTTAAATGCATAAACATCATACCACCTATTCAACGCTTTTGCTTCGTTTACAAAGCGCATAGGTTCGCCAGTTAAAGCTATTTTACCATAAATTTCAAACCAATGCTCCTCATGATCCGGAGCCAGATCGCGCATCAACTTACCCTCGGCTTCAACTAATCCAGTTTGTCCTTCAAAAGCGGGATTAATCTCTAAAAAACGGTAATCTACAGGTTTATTATCCGCATCAAAAATCACTTCGACAGTACAAAAACCTTCATCAATAGAATTAAATAAAGTTAAATACTGATTCTCTTTCTCTTTCAAGGATTTATAAGTATCTTCAAGCTCTACTGTACGAGCCTCCACCAAATCCTCCAACTGCCCTCTATACTCTTTTAATTCTGCTTCTGTTTTTTTACGTTCTGTAATGTCTAGAACAAATGCAACACCGTTAATGCGTACATTATCTAACATTGCTCCGGCAACTATTACTGGAATGTGTGAACCATCCTTGCGAATATACTCTTTCTCGAATGGCATTTTATTTACGCCAGTGTTCTTAAGTTCAATAAGAGATCGTTCATCCAGATATTGATATTCTGGGGGGGTCATTTTAGCCCAATCAATTCGTCCCATCTCTAAATCATCACGAGTGTAACCCGTCATCTCCAGGAACTTATCATTAGCATCTATGATTTTACCTTCTATGTTCCAGTATATCACTCCAAGTAAACCTGATTCATAAAATCTACGAAGTCTTAATTCACTTTCCCTCAGTGCTTGGTTAATATTTAACAATTCATATTCCTGTTGCTGAAGCTCTTCATTTGCTACTCGTAATTCCTCAGTAGTGGATTGTAACTCTTCATTCGAAACTTCTAACTCCTCATTAAATAATTGTATCTGCTCAAGTAGCTTTTGCCTCTTATTCTCTAACTTCTTACGTTCTGTGATGTCATAACCTACAACAAGAGCACTATTTAGTATACCATCCGTATAAGTAGGCTTAACATTAAGATTAACCCATAATTTATGCCCATCTTTATGTAATACGTTAAACTCAATGTTTTCAGCTATTTTTTCTCCACTTAACCATTCATTAATTCTCTCTTGGAAAATTTGTTTGCTTTTAGAATCTAACAAGTCAAAGGGGTTCATTGATAGTAATTCTTCTCGTGAATAACCTGAAAATTGGCACATGGCGTCATTTACAGTCTTGAATCGTGGACCATTATAATCTATTTCATAGATAAATGTGGGTGCGTATTGGACAAGATGTCTATAATTCTCTTCACTAACACTAAGTGCCTCTTCAGCTTTCTTACGAATAGTAATGTCACGAACAAAAGTCTCTGTGCCCTGAATTTGACCATTTTCATCATAATAATTCTGAGCATTTTGAGACACCCAAAAGACGGAACCATCATTTCTTAAAGCTTCAACTTCATTATCCTCTAATTTTCCATGTTCCGTTAGTTCATCCAGCACATAATCTCTATCTTCTGTGTTTGAATAAAATGAACTAGCAGAAAGTCCCATCATTTCTTGTATTGAATTAAATCTATACATTCGTGCTGCAGAAGGACTAGCCATGATGATCGTACCTTCGTTATCTGCTCGAATATAGGCATCTAGAATATTTTCAATAATATTACGATATTTTTCCTCACTATCATGCAACGCCTTCTCTCGTTGTTTACGGTGAGTGATTTCATGTCCCACAACAACTGAACCGATAATTGAACTATTTTTGTCTTTTATTGGTGCAAAACTATAACTACCCCACCAAGTCTCACCAGTGTCCTTTCTACGAAGGATATATTCCTCATTAGATGATGTTTCACCTCTAAGTGCCCTTGGAACAGCCCACATATCTAATGGTGCTAAGGCCCCATTGTCAAAATAAACATCAATATAATCCGTGAAATCTGTAAGAGTCTTATAACATTCTTCTTTATTTTTGAACCTGTGATATGTTGCGAAAGCATCATTAAAATCAATAAAATTCCCTCCAACATCAGATATAAATACAGCATCAGTCATGCTTCCGATGACAGCTTCAAGCTTAATATTCGTTTCTAATAGTGAATCTTCAACCTGCTTATGATCTGTGATGTCTTTAATGGTGATTGATATTTGTTCATTATTTTTTTCATTATCTAGGATTATAGCAGATATTTCAGCAGGGAACTTTGATCCATTTTTATTTATAAGAGTAATTTCACCTTTTACTTTACCTTCACTTGTTAATTCGTTTAATAAGGTGGATAGTCTGGGATCTTTGTTGTTTAATAGTTCAAATTTGCTAAGTTTTGTTATTTCATCATGTGAATAACCAAAAAGGAACTCTGCAGCTGGATTAGTTTCTAATATCTTATCATCAGAATTAATGATTAAGATAGCATCCAAATTAGATTCAAAAATTGATTTATATGCACTATCTGATATTTGATAATCCATCATACCACTTGAATTTAATTAATTAATGTAATAAAAATTACTATTCTATAAAATTTTCCTTAATGACTGATATTATTTAATAGATAATTCTTAATCAGACTTTAATTTAAACTTATAATAAACAATTAATGGTGAAAAAAGTTTTTTTTATTATTCAATACTTGTTGAATACATTTTCCAATTTTATTAAAATCATCTAAGCCAGTTGGTTTTATTAAAAGAGCATCTACTAATTTAGTATAAGAATTATTTTCAATATCCGGTAAGGATGATGACATGATAATGATCGGTATATTATTTAATTTATTATCTTGCTTAATCTCTCCAAGAATATCTTTTCCATCTTTTTTAGGAAGATTCATATCTAATAGAATAAGATCCGGCCGAGGAATATCAGAATACTCCCCTTCCAAGTATAGCATTTGCAATGCTATTGCACCGTCCGGTGCATGATAAAGTTTATGAGAAATATTAGATTCCTTTAAAATTTCCTTAATCAGAATTACATCTGCAGGATTATCCTCAACAATCAAAATATTAGGTTTAAGTTTCATAGTCTTTCTCATTGAATTATTTTGTATTTAATTAATTTTACTTATAGTTTAAAGGGATGGTAAAATAGAAAGTTGAGCCTTTTCCGGATTTGGATTCCACCCATATTCGTCCACCGTGTCTTTTTATAATTTTTTGCGTTACGGATAGTCCTATACCGGAGCCAGGGTATTTTGCTCGAGTATGTAACCTTTTAAATACTTCAAAGATTTGTTTTTGATACTCAGGTTCAATTCCTATTCCATTATCCTTAACGGCGAAAGTCCATTTATTATTGTCATTTTGGGCTGTTATATAGATTTCAGGTGATTGTTGTCCATGGAATTTAATGGCGTTAGCTATTAAGTTCTGGAAAACTTGCATCATTTGGGAATTGTCAGCTGTAATAGTAGGAAGTGGTTCATGGGTTATATGTGCATTATTATTTTTAATGGATAAGGATAAATTGGAAATAACATTTTTTTAATACTTTTTCTAAGTCAACATTTTCAAATTCATCTACATCATTGGAAACTCTTGAAAAAGTTAATAAATCATCGATTAAGTACTTCATTCGATAAGATCCTTCAACTATAAATTCTATATAATCGTCAGCATCATTATCCAGCTTTCCTTTATATCGTCGCTCTAATAATTGGGTGAAACTGGTAACCATTCTAATAGGTTCCTGTAGGTCATGTGATGAAATATAAGCGAACTGTTCTAATTCTTTATTAGAGCGTTTTAATTCCTCTAATGTTTTTTCCAGCTCGTTTTCAGTTTTTTTAATTTCGGTGATATCTGTGCCTATAATAGTGATTCCTTCTGCTGATGGAAAAACATTCATCCTATACCAGGCATCAGTATATTTTCCGCCTATTTCAAATCGTTTAATTACTCTATTTGATAGTGCTGCACGGAAATTCTCTTCAAGAGTTGTTCCTATATGTTTTGGAAACATATTCCAAATATTTTGCCCTACAAAATCTTCAGGTGTTTTGTTTATTTTTGATGAGAATACCTCGCTAACGTAAACAAATTTCCAGTTATGGTCAAGCACATAGAAATCATCTTGGATACTGTTTAAAATCTCATTAATTTTCTGATTAGCACGTTCAAGTTCAGTTTCAGCTTTTTTACGCACAGTGATATTAGTCCCTATGATAGTGATTCCCTCTGTTGAAGGATAAACTGTATCTAAAAACGAGTTATTATTATATGGACTGTATATTTTGAACTGTCTTACTTCCCTCTTTTCCATTGCTGCAAAGAAGTTTTCTTCCATAACTGTTCCAACATATTGAGGGAACATCTTCCAATGGTTTTGTCCAATAAAATCTTGGGGTTCCATATTCACGGCATTTGCTGATTGCTTGTTTATATATACATAATTCCAGTTATAATCAATTACATAAAAATTATCTTGAATACTTTCTAAAATTTCAGAAATCTTATTTTTTTGCTGTTGAATTTCTTCATTCCTAGTTTGAAGTTCTTCGGTGATGGATTGTAATTCTTCATTGGATACTTCTAATTCTTCATTAAATAGTTGCACTTGCTCTAGCAATTCTTGTCTTTTTTCCTCTAAATTCTTTTGTTGAGTAATGTCTCGATACACTATAATATATTCAATATTTCCAGAATCATTAATTATTTGAGTTGAATCAATTTCAGCTATGACTTTAGCTCCGTTTTTATGTTTAACATGGACTAAAGCTCTTTTAATACCACGTTTATTTATTTCTTCATTAAGCTTCTGATATTCGCCGGGATTATAATTGGGACGTAATATTTCTGTGGTAGTCTTACCGAGTGCTTCATTTTTACTGTAACCATACATTTGCTCTGCACCCTTATTCCAGTAGGTTATCAGTAAATTGGGGGTGAATCCGATAACAGCATCGTTTACTTGACTGAGTAAATTTGCTTGATATTCTATTTGATTTTCGGCTTTTTTACGTTCGGTGATGTCTCGTACGAAGGCTTTGGTTCCTTGAATTTGATTTTGTTCATTATAATGGAATTGGGAGTTTACTGATACTAGAAAACTAGTGCCATCTTTTCTTAGGGCTTCACTTTCATAATCTTCTACTTTTCCCTGTTTTAGGAGTTGTTCTATCAAATTTCTTCTATCTTCTGGTTTTTTGTATAGTGAATGTGCAGATATTCCTATCATTTCTTGGGGTGAATCAAATTTGTACATAAGTGCTGCAGATGGACTTGCCATGATGATGTTTCCTTTTTTATCTGCGCGGATATATGCATCTTGAATATTTTCAAGTATACTTCGATATCTTTCTTCACTATTCTTTAGTGCTTTATCAGCTTGTTTACGTTTAGTGATATCTCTTATGACCATACTTGTCCTTTTGTCTCCATTACCATCTTTGAAGACGCTGGTGGACATTTCTCCTGGAAATTTGGTTCCATCTTTTCTTATAAATTTAAGTTCACCTTTGGCTTTACCTGTACGGATTCTTTCTTTTATTAAGATGGGTAAGTGGGGATCATCTTTATCTAAGAGTCCATTTCTTCCGATTTTACATATTTCTTCTTCAGTATATCCAAATAATTCTTCAGCTGCGGGATTAGCGGCTAAAATAGTACCATCGGGGATTGTTAGGAGGACTGCATCTAGTATGTTTTCAAAAAAAGTTCTAAATTCTGAAGATTTTAGAAGTTTTTCATTTTTGTTGTCGATATTTTCTTCAGATTTAACCATATTAAAACCCATTTAAATAGTGTTCAAATTTAGAGGTTTGAATTGAATGTTATCTCTTATTAGGAACATATTTATTAATTAAATTTTTGTTTATCAAAAAAAAATTTGAATATAATTTTAATTAAAATATGAACATATGAATTTGATTACTTGCATATTAAAATTAATTACTTATGGATTTAATGCCCATTATTTTTAAAAAAAGTATAATTTAAGAATATATTAATTTTTCAATTGATTCAGGTGACATATATTTTTTTATCAAAACGGTAAAATTTAGTTTTCAATTTTTATTAAAAATAATAAAAAAAATAGTTTTTATTTATAATATATTGTTCTATTGAATTTATTGGAATCTTATTAGATTTCAAAAAAAAATAAGTTGTGATCTTTATTAGAGTACGTTTTTTTAGGTAGCATTTGTTTTTTTTGTAATTTAATAAAATTTTGTTTTAAGGTGTTACAATGTTGAACCAGACGTCAAACGTGTCCATTAAATCTAATAATTCGTTTAATAATTCTATTTTACCTAGGATCTGAACTGATCCGGATTTGATCTCTTGGTCTATGGTAGTTTCGCCTAAAATCCACTTATTCAATACAGTCCGGGGCATGATTATGGAGGCGTCCGCATCATTATCCTGACTGTGGGGTCTATGATTTAAAACACCGTTCTGTAAGCTGAGAACATATTTTTCTTTAATGTCTGGGAATTCAAAATTTAAGGTGATCTTCTTTTCTGCTGCTTTAGGGCCATTTAAACGCACACCTAGATAGTCGAAGAACATGTCTAGGGTCATGGCATTTATAGAATCTGGATTGGTAGTGGTGGGTACTTGAATGGGATTTACTCCATTTCGTAGTTCATGTGCTCCTGTTAGGTAAAAGTTACGCCATGTACCGTTTTCTGCTTGGTATCCTAGTTGTTCTAGTACGTCGGCTTGAAGTTCTCTTGCAGCTTTATTTTCAGGTTCTGCGAAAACTACATGGTTCACTAATTCAGCTACCCATCGATATTCACCTTCTTTATAAGCTGTTCTGGCTTTTTCAAGTGTAGCTTCTGCACCACCCATGAACTCTACATATTTCTTGCTGGCTTCTACGGGAGGTAGTACATTTAGATTAGCTGGATTTGCGTCGAACCATCCTAGATATTTAACATAAGTTGCTTTAGCGTTGTGGCTCATACTACCATAATAGGGTCGGATAGACCAATGTTGAGCTAATTCTGGGGGTAATTTGATCATCTCCCCTATTTCTAGCATAGTGTAGCCGTGGTTGGCTAATCGTAATGTTTGATCGTTTATATAGCGGTATCCGTCTCGAGCCGTTTTGAGCATTTCGAGGACTCGATTTTTACCCCACACTGGCCAATGGTGGAAGCCGTACATTACTTCTGACTTGTCACCCCATTTAGCTATGGTTTCATCTAAGTATTTAGACCATGCTAAGGGGTCTCTGATCTTGGCACCTCTTAGTGTGTAGGTGTTGTGCATGGTATGAACGCAGTTTTCTGCTGCGGTTACGGCTTTAAGTTGCTTAATATACCAGTGCATTTCTGCTGGTGCTTCAGTATCTGGTGCTAATAGGAATTCGAAATCTAGGCCTGCTATGTTCTCTTTTTGTCCGGTTTTGGTGATGAGGTTTGTGGGTGGGATTAGGGTTATGTTTCCGGATGATGCGGTCATTCCTAAACCTGTACCTACTTGTCCATGGGGACTGGGTGGTAGTAGGTTACCGTACATGTATTGGGCTCGACGATTCATAGCATTACCTGCTAGAACGTTTTCTGATATCGCGGCTTCTAGGAATCCTTCGGGTGCGTAGATTTTGACTTTACCTGTTTTTACGTCTTCTTCGGAGATTACTCCTTTAACTCCACCCCAATGGTCCACGTGACTGTGGGAGTGTATAACTGCGACTACCGGTTTCATTGGCCGGTGTTGATAGTATAGTTTTAGGGCTGCGCTGGCTACTTCTTCAGAAACTAGTGGGTCGGCGATTATGATTCCGTTTTCACCTTCAATGATGACCATATTGGATATGTCAGCGTTTCGAACTTGATATAGACTATCAACTACTTTATATAGTCCGCCTTGCATTAGAAGCTTGGATTGGCGCCAGAGGCTGGGGTTAACTGTATCTGGTGCGTCTTGTTTGATGAATGAGAATCTTTCCATATCCCAGACTGGTTCTCCATTGGAGTTCTTGATGACGCCATTATTGGGTAATGGTGCGATGAAACCGCGTTGGGCATCCTCGAAATCCTGTTGGTTATTGAATGGAAGTTCTTTAAGTACTTGGGTATTTTTTTTTACCGTTATTTCAGTTGCATCCTTAGTATTCTTTATATTCATATTTTTTTTATTCTCCTTTTTACTAAGTCTTTTTACTAAAAATTTTCATAATCTAACTAATCTATATCATCAAATTAGGCTTGGTATTGCAGTTTAGATATCAATTTCATCGTTTTGGTATGTAAGAAATGATTTTAGTAATTATTTGATTGTAATACTTGTATTTACTTTGTTATTTGAATTATAAATATTCTTGTAATATTTTTATGTAATATTATGGATTGGTTATTTTATTTATTTTGTTGAAGATTTTTTTATTTTAAATGATGGTAGTTATTGATCCAACTACTAAATAGGTTACATTTATATAATGGTTAATTTCATAATAAGATTATTATAGTAGTTTTGATAGTAACTACTAAAATTAAGAATTATAAAATTACTTTAGGGTTTAATGAAAATGTTAAAAGGAATAAACGAAATTTTTAGAAATGATATTAAAAGTATTATACGTAATCCTGTGGTGATCATTGCTTTAATTATAATTATTTGTTTACCATCGCTTTATTCATTAGTTAATATTAGTGCAGTGTGGAATCCTTATAATGAAACAGGTAATATGAAGGTTGCTATTGTTGATAACGATTTAGGTTACACTGCAGGTGGAGTGGATTATAATTTTGGAAAAAATTTATCCGATGAGTTAGCCGCTAATAATACTGATTTTAATTGGCAGTTCGTGGATGAAAACACTGCACGTTATGGGGTTAACACTGGAGCGTATTATGCAGCATTTATTATTCCCAGTAATTTCACTGAAAATTTATTATCATTTGAAACAGTGAATCCACGGCAAGCTCAAATAAGTTATATTGTTAATGATAAATTGAATCCGATTGCTCCGAGACTTACTAATGTTACTGCGGATACGTTGTTAAGTAATATTAATTCCGCGGTGGATCAGGCGAAAATTAATTTAACTAGTGGGGGTAATTTGAATGGAATATCTTTTACTAATGGTCAGAGTAATAATCCGGTTTATCTGAATAGTACAGTTATAGATCCTGTGTATAATTATGGGTCAGCTATTGCACCGTTTTATATTTCTTTATCCTTATTTATTGGATGTATTGTGGCGATAGCGATGCTTAGCACACGTGTTCGATCTAATAAAAAGTATCATCATGTCAGTGTTTATTTAGGTCGAATGGGATTATTTTTAATTATAAGCGTATTTCAAGCTTTAGTTATAGCGTTAGGTGTTTTAAATTTACATATTCAGGTTACTTCACCTTATTTATTCACTTTAACAGCATTATATATTGGTTTATGTTTCATGGTAATAGCGTATTCTTTAACCAGTATATTTGGTAATATGGGGAAGGCTTTAGTAATTATACTACTTGTTTTACAGATTATGACTACAGGTGGAACTTTCCCTGTTAATTTGTTACCGTCAACATTCCAAAACTTAGCACCTTATTTACCAATGGGTTATGCTATTGGAGCATTACGGGAAGTGATGGCTGGTGTTTTATGGAATAGTTACTGGTATAATATATTGGTTTTAGCTATTTTTCCCACTGTTATTTTTGTTTTAACTATTTTAATTAAGGAAAGGTTCTCTAAACCTGCGGAATGGACGGAGGAGAAGTTAAAGAAAAGTGGATTATTTTAAAATTAATAATTAAGGATTGAAAATGAAATAATCTCCATTTTTTTATATGTCAACACATTATATGACAACCAGAATTTAGTTTTGGCATACTTGGGCATTTTTTTGCAAAGTGTTTTTCTATGGTTATTTCATTCATATTATTGGATCCATAAATTGTTTTATGATATTTGGAAATAATAGATTTATAAATATTGAAGAATTGAAATCCTAAAAAACAAGTTTTATAAATGATATATCTGGATATTTTTAATTGAATTTTATGATAATTTAGGTTTTTGGATGTTAAACAAAAATCGGATAGTTGCTAATGTATCATCAGATTCTATTGTATAAAGGCTGTATTTGAACAGTTTATTTAATGAAATATGAGGCGATTTATCATTTGGAAATTTATTATAATTTTAATTGTGTTCATTATGGGTTTTTTTGTTTTAAGTGGAAATTTAAATACTCATCCAGTTATAAAAAACCAGACAAATATTTCCAGCAGTGGATTTTGGATAATTCCTGGCTTATTGTATATGAATTCTTATAAGAGTACTTCTACAAGTGGAAGCGATTCAGACTCAGACTCAGATGGTTCAGGATCATCTGATGATGATGGTGGAGGTTCTGATTCTGGGGATGGTTTTAGTGGTGGAGATGGTGGAGATGGAGGAGATGGTGGGGGAGAGTAAAAAATAGAAAATATAATATTTGAGATGATTTTAGTTGAATAAAAAACAATTCATGATAGCAGTAATGAACATTATGGAAATGAGTGATAAAGGTACGTACAGAGATTCAAATGATTAATAATTTAAAGGGCTGAAATGGGAGCTACTCCATTGAATGAGTGGATTATAGAAACTAAAAGATTTTAAATGATATAAATTCATGAACATAACAATTTCATCCAGATTTTGCTAGTGTTATTTAACAGTTATAAGAGCTTATTATGTGGGAGAAAACCGTCAAAGGGGTTTTCTTCATAAAGGTTCCTGGAATCTGGTTTTTCTATATTAATAGAATTTCTTTTATTAAACCTATTGTGGGGAATCTTTTATATTTTAAACGTATTTTAGAACTTTAAAGAAATAGATTTAATATAATTTCGGTAAAATATCTTTGTTTCATAAATCTCTTTTTTAAGTAGGGTCTATAATTAGAGTATAAAGTAAGTTTAAATCCTTTTTTTAACCTGTTTTTAAATCATAAATTATATTAATTATTTAGCATAAATTAGAGTATAGAATTTGATTAAATTTTAACTCATTCTATAAAAAAAAATTTAACAGTAAGGATGGATTCTAATAATGACTAAGGTTATTAAAGTTAAGAAGAGAAGTGGTAATATTGAGCCTTTTGATCCAGAGAAGGTTAAAATTTCGATTCAGAAAGCAACGATTGATGCTGGTTATAATTTAAATGGTATGAGTGATTATAATTTAATAGATGACGTTAATAAGGGTATAGTTGAGGAAGCAGGGGAAAAGAATATAATTGAGTCTTCTAATATTCGAAAAATTGTTTTAAATGAATTAGAAACTGCTGAATCATCTATTGCTGGCACTTGGAAGAGATTTGAGAAGCGTTATAAAATATCTAGATAAAAATTCATTTATGACAAAAACTAATTTTATTTATAAAAAGATTTCAATTTTTTTAAGAATTATTTATTAAAAAAATATGATTCTATTTACATTTTAATAATATTAATATGAATTAAATATCGGGATGTTATAATTGGAGGGATGCATGTTATGGCTTATGAAACTGGTTATTCTATAGATTTTGATTCAATTGAGAAAATCATTAAATCCGTGAATGCTGAAGCGGATTATGTGGATATACGGGTTAATGAGAGTTCGAATAATATTATTGTTATGAAGGATGGTAAAGTTCAGGAGGTACGGTCTGGTAATGATTTGGGTGGTAGTGTACGGATTTTGAAGAATGGTGCTTGGGGATTTAGTTTCACTAATCAACTCCGTGAATTAGAGACTGCTGCTCAATCAGCTTTAAAACTTGCTAAAATGCTTGAGAGTGATGTTAAACTGGCGAGTGTAGATGTTAAACAGGATCAAGTTAAATCTAAAGCTAAAATTAGGCCTAGTGATGTAACGGTGGATGAGAAGAAGGAAGTTATTACTGAGGCTGAGAATGCAGCGCGTTTGGATGGTATTGTTAGTACTACTGTTAATTATGTTGATCAGGAAGGGGTGAATACGTTCATTAATTCTGAAGGTACTCAGTTACAGGTTGAGGATAGTCGGGTGGCCATGTTTTTAAATGCTGTTGCTGCGTCTGAGGGTGTTATACAGTTTGGTCATAAAAGTATTGGCGGTGCTAAGGGTTTTGAAGTTATTAGAGACGCGGATTTGGAGAAGTTTGGACGTTCTCCTGCTGAGAAGGCTTTAAGATTATTGAAAGCTGAGTTACCTCCATCGGGTCGTTTTCCAGTGATTATGGATCCGGATCTTACAGGGGTATTTATTCATGAAGCATTGGGTCATGCAGCTGAAGCGGATTTAATATTACAGAATGATAGTATACTTAAAGGTAAAATGGGTTCTACGATTGGTTCTTCGAATGTGACTATTATTGATGATGCTAGTATGGATGCGTTTGGTTATTATCCTTATGATTCGGAAGGGGTGAAAACTGGGGAGAATATTTTAGTTAAAAATGGTGTTTTAAACTCACTTTTAAGTAGTAGGGAGAACGCGTCTAAGTTAAGTGTTAAGCCTAGTGGTAATGCTCGATCCGCGGTTGATGATCAACCGATTGTTCGTATGAGTAATACTTACCTTAAACCGGGTGACTTATCTTTTGAGGAGATAATTGAGGATATGAGTGATGGTATTTATCTTAGAGGTTCACGGGGTGGACAAGTGGATACGGGTAAGGGAGTATTCCAATTTAATGCTGCAGAATCATTTTTAATACGTAATGGTGAGGTGACTGATCCTTTAAGGGATGTTTCATTATCTGGTAATATATTGGAGATGTTGTTGAAGGTGGATGGTGTAGGTTCTGATTTCAGGATGGGTGTAGGGTTTTGTGGTAAAGGTGGGCAAACTGTGCCGGTGGGTGATGGTGGTCCTCATGTACGTGTGACTGAAGCTACTGTAGGGGGTGCGACATAAAAATGTTAAGTAATGATGAGGGAATGTTTTTAGTTAAAGTTGCAAGGGAAGCGATTACTACATTTTTGAAGGAAGAGAAAATTATGAGTGTACCTGTGGATACTCCCGATACTTTGAAGGAGGATATGGGTGCTTTTTGTACTTTGCATCGTAATGGTGAACTTAGAGGTTGTATTGGTTACCCGGAGCCTGTTAAATCACTTATTAAAACAATTATAGAGGTGGCGATATCCGCGGCTACTCAGGATCCTCGTTTTCCTCCGGTTACTATTAATGAATTAGATAGTATTGATGTTGAGGTTAGTGTACTAACTAAACCAGAGCTTATAAATGTGGATAAGCCTTCTGAGTATCCGGGTAAGATTAATGTAGGTGAGGATGGTCTTATAGTAGAAATGGGTTATTATCGTGGATTGTTACTTCCGCAGGTTCCGTTGGAGTGGAAGTGGGATGTGGATGAGTTCTTATCTAATACTTGCATGAAAGCAGGTCTTTTACCGGATTGTTGGTTGAAACCTGAGGTGAAGATTTATAGTTTTAAGAGTCAAATCTTCGAAGAATAAAACTAAATTATTTAAGAATATTTTTTTTTATTTAAATCTTTTTATAGTTTAATAAATAAATATAGTTTTAATGTTATTTTTTGATAATTCATATTATCAATTATAATTATAGTTACTACTAATTAGAATTCTAGTATAAAATTAGTGCAGAAATAGTGCAAAAATTCTATTTTTGAAGTAGTTTAAAATATTTAAATTTCATAAAATATAATATATTAGAATTATTTTAATTAAAAAAATTTTAGAGAGTAATTAATATCATGTTTTTACCAACAATACCCACACCGGAAGAAGCCTTGGATAAAGCTTTCAGCCGGGCTAAGAAAGCTGCAAGTAAAACGAGGACATCTAAGATACCTCGTCAAATGAAAGGAAAGAGAGTTGAGGAGGCTCGGGTGAAGACCTCCTGTCAAGTTATAATTGCGAGTTTCCAGAGTATCTTGGATAAGACTCCTAAAGTTGAAGATTTACCAATGTTTTATCAGGATTATATTGATGTAGTAGTTGGTGTGGATGAACTTAAAAAATCATTAGGTGCTTTGAATTGGGCAGTGGCACTCCTTAGTAAAATTGAAAATCAGTACGTACATAAGATTAGACGTAGTAAATCTGAGAATGCTGCTAGTATTCGAAGGGAGGCTTTTGGACGGATATCATCAATTATGAATCGTATTCGAGAGGAGTTAACTTTTCTAGATTATGCTAAAGCACGATTGAGGAATATGCCTACCATTGATTTTGAAGCAACCACAGCTGTTATAGCAGGCTTCCCTAACGTGGGTAAATCCACATTACTACGTAAATTAACTACTGCTGAACCTAAGGTGGCTGATTATCCTTTCACCACAACTGGTATTCAGATTGGTCATTTAGAGCGTAGATGGAAAAAGTATCAGATTATTGATACTCCTGGTTTACTGGATCGATCGATTAAGGATATGAATGAGATTGAACTTAACGCGATGGTAGCGTTAGAGCATTTAGCTGATGTAATCTTATTTATTTTTGATGTATCTGAAACTTCAGGTTATCTTATGGATAGTCAGTTTAAGCTTTTAGAGGAAGTTAAACGTGTCTTTAATACACCAGTGATTTGTATTTTTAACAAGATTGATTTGGTCGATAATCTTAATAATTTAGAATTATATAAGAGTATAGTAAATGAATCATTAATGGTTGAAGCTTCTGAAGGTAAAGGAATTTCACAAGTATTAGATAAATTGGAGGAATTTGGCGATGTCAAACAGAAATATAGTAGAGCAGATGATTAATAATGTAGTGGATACGATTCGTGAATCTCAAGGTGAATTAGAGAGAACCATATCAGGTTACACATCCGGTGGTAGTAATAATCTTTTAGTGGATATTGTGGATGGAGTTAATGATGTAACCGTTATTGTTGATCTTCCTGGTGTTAAAAAGGATAATGTTACAATTAATGTTGGTGAGGATGCTTTAGATGTGGTTGCGTTATTTATTGATGAGATCATACCAACGGATGTTGATTATGTTAAGAGGGAGCGGAAGCAGGGTGAAGTACGACGTGTAGTTAATCTTCCCGCTAAAATTAGAATAGATGATGCAACTGCGGCTTTTGAGAATGGAGTGCTTATGGTACTTTTACCTAAAATAGAGCAGAAGAATACTTCTACCGTGAACATTAATTAAATAAAAAAAATATTTTATTTTCTCTTTTTTTTAGTATCTTACTTTACCAATATGTCTAGTACTACCCGGATCCTCTCCATTATAGTGGGCTAAGTAATATATGAACCATTCCAGTGGAATTACTAGTATAAATGGGGATAATAATGAGTTTAAATTTGAGTAATCCCTCATTTTATATATTAGACTATTGGCACCTATTTTTTGTGAGAAATTCACCGATTTTTGAGTTAACTCATCACCAGGATAATCTGCATCTAAGAATATTAATGGTACATTTTCTTCGGTTCTTTCTATTAAACCATGACGAAACTCCCCGGAATATAGAGGACAAGCATTTTTAAGTGCACCTTCCATGAACATGGTCATGGCTAATTTGTAAGCTAAACCATAATTAGGTCCACTACCCATACAGTAATAGAAATCGAAATCTTTAAATTTTTCAGCATACTGTTTATTTTCTTCTTCTGTATCTTTAATTATACGTTGACTAATACCTGGTAACTTATTTAAATCACTTATAACATCCTTAAATGGTGACGTATCC
This sequence comes from Methanobacterium sp., assembly GCA_015661405.1. GTDB lineage: Archaea > Methanobacteriota > Methanobacteria > Methanobacteriales > Methanobacteriaceae > Methanobacterium_A. Next base: position 24,416 of record JACWMK010000010.1, on the reverse strand, counting down.
TCTAATCTGAATAATATTTGATATAAACTTAAAAGTTGAGTCATATAAGTTTTAGTTCCGAGTATAGCGGTTTCTTTACCGCAACGAGTTAGTACAGTATCATCGGCTTCCATTTTCATAGTGCTTTCACTTTCATTAGTGATAGTGACAGTGTAGAAACTTTGTTCTTTGCCTCTTCTAAGCGCGGCTAATGTATCAGCGGTTTCACCGGATTGACTGGTTAAAATTACTCCTGCATTTTCATTTTCTAGATTTTTATGATAATAGAATTCATATCCCGTGTAAACTTCTACTACTTTATCTGAGAGAATTCCTAACGCGTCTTTAACTGAGTAACACGTGGATAGGGAACTTCCACAACCTACTAGGTAGATGCGTTCAAATTCTTTGAATTTATCAGCTAATTCTATTAGATGAGATTTTTCAGCTTTTAAAGTATCCCGTAATGATTGGGGTTGCTGCATCATCTCCTCATACATTTTATAGTGCATAAGCATCATTTTTCACCTTAATAATTGTATTTCTTTCATGTAACGCTTATATGTTTCATCTAAATTTTCACTGATCACACGGGTGGATGCTACTGTTTCCATAAATCCACCTTCAAATTTAAAGCGGGGTACTAAGTGTAAATGTAAATGTTCTACACTGGAACCAGCTGCTTTCCCTAAATTGAAGCCTAAGTTGATTCCATCAGGTTTTATAACTTCTCTAATTAGTGTTATAGTTTTTTGAACTAATAAGAAAAAATTTTTTAACTCATCAGGTTTTAACTCATTTAAGTCAGTGTAATGTTTCCGGGGTACTACTTCTAAATGTCCCCTATTGTAAGGATAAATATTCATAAGTACCATATTGTCGTCATCTTTATATAGAATCATCTCTTCTATTTCTGGTTCTCCTTTGGATATTCCACAGAATATACAACTTGTTGTTAGTTTTTTATCACTGTATAAACTACGGGTGGGTGCAAATAGTACTTCCGGTTTCCTGATGGAGTATAATTGAGCGAGGCATATTGCCATTTTAGCTACATCCACCGCGTCACAGCCAATTAATGCGATGATTGGTTCTTTTCCCCAGTCACCAGTGTGATATATTACATCGGGTACTTCTCCAATTTTATTTATTGCTTGTGTTACTCCCCAATTGATGCTTCCGCCTTCAATTTTACGCTGATCTTCGGGTTCTTCTAATCGATTATAACTGCTAATTTTTAGTCCTAATTTTTTTATTAACTCTATGAGGGTGGGTTGGTAACGTAGGTTAATCGCGCTTCGACGTTCGGGGTCGTGTTTCATAACTTCTAGTATTAAGCGGGCCATGTGACTGGAGGCACCCCATTCTGGTTTCATGAATGCTTTGGCTTTACCGTTAACTGTGGTTATACGTCCGGGTACGCCTGCTACTTCATTTATGGTGGTTGCATTTTTTTTAGCCATCACTAGGTTACTTCTTACTTCGGGTATGAGTGTTGCGAATTGATTAGAATTTTGGATGATTTCTAATGCTCTCTTTATATTCTCTATTTCCATAATTGAGTATTTATCATTTTTATAGTATTATAAAATTTAGTATTATAAATATAATAAAAAATTATATTCATCATTAAAAAAATTTTTTTATTAAAATTTACACTTTTATATCTTACTTTTACATGTTTATTAAGGATTATATTTCTATTAGTATTATCTAATTTGAAAGTTTATTATTATTACATTACATTTATAGTATTATATAATACGTTTAATTGGACTATACCTACTTTTGTATTGTAATTTAATGCAGGGGAGTTAAATGAACGCTTTTTTGATTCCTACATTTGAATGGTTTAAAATCATGAAAATATAGTTTATAATCACTTAATATTAAGTTTTGAATACAAAGATTTATATATTCTAGTATATAAATCTTAAAAATTGTCAGAACCTTAAAAAAAATAAATATGAATTTATGTTATCTGACATTGCTGAAATTATTATTTTGGGAGGCCAGTATCGTGAAGCGACTTTTGTTGCTTACAATGATACTATTAATGTCGGTATCATTGTTAATGCCAGATATTTATGCCGCCACAACAAATCAGCAGAACTCAACTAATACCATGAACTTAACTAAAAGCGATAATATAGCCATGAATAACTCATGTACAGATACAAATCAAGGTACAACCGTACCAAGCCAGCAGATGAATGTTACGGTTAGCGATGCAGTTACTAATCAGAATGTTAATCCAAATAACACTGTTTCCAGTCTTAATAATAGTAATACTCTTAATGTTAACAATAAAAGCTCGGATACAATTCAGTATGCCAAAGAGGCTGCAGGAGATAACGTTAGTAGTAATGTCCAAGGTAACTGGTTCGTCACCAAGAATTTAACCGAAGCATCAGGATGGGTTAAAACATATATAGAGAGTAAACATACTCTTCCAGAATATGTTCTAATAGGTAAATTAGAAGTAAGTATGCCACAATTCCTAGAATTAATAACTAAAGAGTTAGGACAGATAAATAACGGGATTAATACACCTATAACATTAGGTAATTTTAACGCACCAACTAATAGTAATGGGAACGTCACTAATGGAAGCATTAATAAATCAGAGTATCTATCTTTGGCAAGTAAAATCCAGAACTTTATGGATTCTACTGGTAGAGCACCAAATTATGCCACATGTACTCTAGGGAAAATTCAATATACATCATTAATTTACATGTACTCCAGAATAATGGAATTTTACGGTGTTAATAACAGATTACCTAACTATGTCGCAATAAAAACTTTAGGAGTTAATAATACAACATCAACTTCAGGAGTTAAGAATACAACATCTAATGTGACTAGTAAATCCAATGTAACTGGATTTACCATTAGTCAAATATCCACATCCGCGGCGAATGTTACAAACTTTATATTAGAAAATCAGAGACTACCGAATTATGTAACTATATCTAATATACAAGTTACTATGCCACAATTCCTGGAATTATTAAATAATGGTTTATTGCAGATTAATGGTAATACAAATACATTAATAGCATTGAAAAATGTTAATACACCATCAAGTCCAAGTGAAGATTTGAAGAGTGGAGACATTAATAAATCAGAGTATCTATCTTTGGCATCAACTATCCAAAGTTTTATAGATTCTACGGGTAGAGCGCCTAATTATGCCACTAGTACTCTAGGGAATATTCAATATGCATCATTAATTTATTTAGAATCTCGAATTATGGGCTTTTATAGTGTAAATGATAGGTTACCAAATTATGCTGCTGTAAACCCATGGAATGGATCATCGAATAATACAACTTCAACTATTCCTGCTTCATTGGATCAATATTTACAACCAACAACTAATTGCCAATCTAATAACCCTACAATAATTGCACTAGCAGATAAACTCACTGCTGGTTTAACTACTCCTTACGCTAAGGCAGTAGCACTCTTTAACTGGGTTACGGATAACATCAGTTATTCCTTCTATTACAACACATTATATGGGGCCGTTGGAACATTAAAAGCTGGAACAGGTAACTGTTGTGATCATTCCAATTTAATGGTGGCTTTGGCTCGTGCAGCAGGTATACCCGCTAGATATCAACAGGGTTACTGTGATTTCTCAGATGGATGGTATGGACATGTTTGGGCTCAATTATACGTGAATGGTCAATGGTACTATGCAGATACCATTAGTACATCAAACACATTCGGTGTAATTAATAATTGGAACCTTAATACGTACACATTAGAGGGTACATATGTATCATTACCATTCTAAGAAGAATAAGCATTCGGTTAAAAAAGTTGAATATTTGGTAAACAACCAGTAAATAAATGGACTTTATGAAGGCATCTAATGCAAATTTGCCTTTCTAAAGAAAAAGAAATAAATTAACTTTTTATTTCTTTTATAAATTTTTTTTTATGTAAAAACTTATTTTGCGTTTGAATTTTTTTAACAGTTTTTAAATTCATCTTTATGGAATTCTGTTTCTTTAATCTTACGAATTATTTTACAAGAACTATCTAGATTTGCTTTTTTATAACCAGTGATTTTAATCACCTTTACATTTAAATCTCTTTTTTTAAGTTCTTCTCGAAGTAAATCTAGATCAAAATCTTGATCTGGTCCAATTGAAATAATATCAGGTTTAATTTTCTCCACTATATAGAACATGTCAGTAGTGCTTCCTAGATAAGCCTCATCCACGGGTTTAAGCATTTTAACCATTTCTAAACGTTGTTCTTCATTAACTATGGGCACTCTTTTTCGGGATCTGACTGTGGCATCACGAGCCACTACTACAATTAATTTACTATTTTCTTCACCTAAATTCTTTGACTCTTGTAGATAATATCCATGGCCGGGATGGATAATGTCAAATGTTCCTGTGGCCATTATAATTGTAATAATTATTCACCTCAAATTAAAAAATTTTTTTTTAAAATATTTATAGATTTTTTTTAGAATGATGTTTTCTTTTTTTATAGTATGTTTATTTAATATCATATAAAATATAAAAGATGAATTTATAATTAAAAAAAAAATTACTTTAATTACTGAGAGTTAAAATAAAACCTAATAAAGATATAAATCTACTAAAAAAAAGGATATAATTTATTTTTTTTTAAGTAATAAATGAAGAGTTTTTTTAAAGTTTAAGTATTTTTATTTGTGGGTAATATCATTATGAGTAGTACAAAAATAGCTAAGGGTAGCCTTGTAATGCTTATAGGCTCCTTCATATTCAGAATAGGAGGTTTCGTATACCGTATCTCTTTAGCTTATCTATTAGGTCCAACTGGTTATGGTATATTAGGATTAACGCTTCCTTTGATAGGTGTGCTGCAATTATCTGCTGAAGGTGGAATACCACCAGCTATAGCAAAGTATATAGCTCAATATGAGGCTTTGAATCAGCCAGAGATGATTAGACAGATTATAAAAACTTCTTTTAAATTAATCATAGTAATGGGCTTTTTATTAAGTTTAACTATATTCATATTAGCTAAACCTTTAGCCTTAGACGTATTACATCAACCATTAGCTGTGGTACCGTTTCAAGCGGTTTCTCTTATCACTCCCTTCAGTGTTATCACCGGGGAATTGAAGGGTGTCTTCCAGGGTTTCTATCAAATGAGTAACCTGGTAATAACTAAAGCTTTTGAGCAGAGTTTTACGATTATCTTCGCGATAGTGTTAATACTCGCAAATTTTTATGTGGCAGGAGCAGTGATAGGTACAGCTATTGGATATATGGTTGCAGGAGTAGCTGCATTCATCCTTTTCAGAAAATATGTATGGAAACATCTTAAAGATACTAAAAGAAGAAGTCGTAGATTAAATCCTCATAATAATTTAGATGAACCATTCACGCTCCGCAAAGAGTTAAGATTAGTTAGAATGTTATTATTATTCAGTGTACCCGTGGTTTTTAGTAGTTTAGGTGAATTATTCATGTATGATATGGGTACTTGGGTTATAGGAGCTTACCTCCCCGCTCAATTTGTAGGATATTATGCTGCTGCCAGTCCTATTGCTAGACTTCCATTAATTATATCTATGGCTGTAGCCACTGCAGTTCTTCCCGCTACATCAGCAGCTTTAAGCGTTAATGATGGAGAATTAATAACCACTTATATAAATCAAGCTTACCGTTACGTAACTATAGTTGTTTTACCTGCATCATTGGGAATTGCAGTATTCGCAACTCCCATCATCAGCCTGATTTTCCCAGGTTATGTGGAGGGAGCTGAGGCTTTGAGAATATTAGCCCTTGGAATGCTGTTCTTCACCTTATACACGGTTTCGGGTAGTATATCTCAGGGTGTGGGTAAGCCAGTTATTCCTATGGTTGCTTTAGCGATAGGTACTGTAATAGAATTAGGTTTAAGTGTGATTTTAGTACCTAAATATGGGATTAACGGAGCTGCCCTAGCAACTTCTATAGCTACATTCCTTCTAATGGTTATGGTAGCGTGGAGAACCCTTAGATATGTAAATGTTAGACTTGAATACGGAAATTTTGGAAAAATAGTTATTGCATCAGTTATTATGACAATAATTTTATTATTTATTCCAACGACTTATGCTTACACTAGTGCTTATCACATGTCTATAGCTAAAATATTAGCCTTTGTATACATCATGTTTTTAGCTTTAATTGGAGCTTTAATATACATCTCCATCTTAACATTGATTGGTGGATTGAAAAGAAGTGATGTAATTGCATTTATGAAACTAGGTGGTAGGTTAGGACCGTTAGCTCCATTTATAACAAAATTAGCTACGTTTCTTTTGAGATTTGCAACGTGATTTTAAATTACCCCACATGTAATCTTCAGGTCCGCATCCGGATACTATAATATATTTACTAGTTGATTCTTTTACAAGTTCGCGGATTTTATCTATTCTTTTATCCATTTCTTCATATGGTAAAGGATAGAAGTCAGCTGGGAGGGATTTTTTTATGATTTCATAATAATTTTTAGCTGCTTCTATGGATTCTCTTCCCGGTATCACATGCACCATTACTGGTTTAAATGAACTTAATGAACTGTAATGATCCTCGAATATTTCATCTTCCCCTTCATCTGGGGTTGTATAAATAAATGCAGTATTTCCATTTATTTCTTCACCAAGATAACTCTCCATAAATTGTATATTTGCTTTTAATGCATCTCCATTGTCACCTTGACCCATACCAATCCATTTATTTTTTACTTTAAATATTTCAAATCGACCGGGAGGTAAAATACTGAGATCCAATGATTCGCATGTTTCACTAATAGTATTTTTTATATTCTCAGGATTGGGGGTAAATGAAATATAAGTAGTTACTGCGCAGAGTAGATTATATAGATTGTGAATACCAAAAGCAGGTAATGGAACTTTTAAATCAATGGGTAAGTTCTTATCTGTAGGGTAATTATAAATCTCTCCGTTTAAAGTCACCCACCATATATCATTCTCAAGTATGAGTTTAGTTAGTTTAATGTCTGGTTCGGGGCGATTGAAACCACAATCAGTACATTCATAGATTCCACGATGATTTAAATATCTTTTACTGTATACTAAATTTTCCCCGCAAATGGGGCAGAAAACATCACCAGTTAAGGGTGTTTTATCTTCTAAATCTATATCTAAACCATAGTAAGTTACTTTAGTATCTTGTTCTTTATTTTTGCCAATGTAAGTGGTTCTAGGGTCATCTGCATTGCAAATGACTACACCTCTTTTCATCGGTGTTGAAAGTAATTGTTTAGCCTTTAAATATTCTTTAAATGGATTTTTTCGTCCTGAAACCTGTGAATGTTCCCGGGAAATATTAGTGTAAACTACTCCTACTGGATCAACTATTTTACAAACCGTGTCAGGTATGGCATGTTCTATATCTCTGATACCATACTCAAAAACTCCTAAATCTACTTTACTTGTTAAAAGACCGGTTACTATGGCATTTATAGTGTTACTTTCATAATTATAAGTTAATTTAGCATCCTTAGCTAGTAGTAGAATTGTGATTTTAGTGGATGTGGTTTTTCCATTAGTTCCAGTGATAATTATAGAGCCTATTCCGAGTTTACTGGCTAAATAATTTACACAGTTCAGTGATCCTAATTTTAGAAATAGATGACCTGGATAACTTTTACCCATTCCACTTCCCAGTTTTATTAAATGTTTAGATAATTTACCAGCTGATTCAGCGGTTCTGCATTTTACAGTTTGTGACAGTGCCATATCATATACTCCTGATTTAAGATTTATTTAAAATTTATATTTTTTGTTAAAAATGATCATTATTTTATATTTGATAAATTGAGTGCTTCATCAAATTTTATTTTACCTTTATATAGTGCTGAACCGATAACTACTCCGTTAACATTAGTGGTTGATAGTTTTTCTAAGTCTTTGATGGTTGATATTCCACCGGAATATATAACTGGTATATTAACATTATTTAATAGTTCAATTAATGGTTTTAATTTAAATCCTTCTAGTAGACCTTCTACATCCACATTGGTGAATAGTATATATCCAGCACCATGCTCTTCCATTAATTTACCTAGTTGGGAGGCTGTTTTACTTGTTTTTTCAGTCCAACCTTTAATTACTACTTGCGAATCTTTACTATCGAGTGCTACTATGATCCTATTGGAATTAAATTCATTTGCGAGTTCTTGTACAATTAAGGGATTCTTTATAGCCATAGTACCCATTATGATACGGTCAACACCCATTTCTAGTAATGTCATTGCATCTTCTTTGCTTCTTATTCCACCACCCATTTGTATGGGAATAGATACTTCTTTTATAATTTCACCAATTACACTTTGATTACGACGTTTATCTCCAAATGCTCCATCTAAATCTATGAGGTGCAGACTTTTTGCACCTTTCTCCTGCCAGTTTAAGGCAACTTCCACGGGGTTATCAATAATTATCTGTTCAGTCCCTGGTTTACCCTGGATTAACTGTACACATTTACCATTTTTTATATCAACTGCAGGAATTATATTCATTGATTTATTAGAAAATAAATTTTTTTTACTTTGCATAATAATCCGCTAAAATTTTTTTTTATTTTTTGAAATAGTGTAATATTAATATTATTTATAAAACTTTTATATTCATGTCCAATTAGTCTGTTTTATTACCTTTTTAGATATTTTGATAATTAAATATTCATTAAATTAATAAATAAGATAAAACTTATTGATATATACTATTTTTAATCTGATAAAATTACTTAAGGAATTATATTTATGGTTAAATCTAATGAAATGGTTGATAAGGTTGAAGAAGAGCTTCGCAAGAAAGGAGAGGAATTACAGAAGAGTAAAAAACGTGAACTTTTTCTTTCAAATATAATAGAATATTCTTCTCAGCCATTCAGTGTATGGTATCCGGATGGGCGTTTGGGATTAGTTAACAAAGCATTTGAGGAGCTTACTGGCTATACTAAGGAAGAGCTTAAAAATATGGATTGGTCAGAGCATCTCACTCCACCGGAATTCCGGGATATGGAACAAGAAAAATTGGAAGAGCTTCAACATTCAGGTGAACCAATTAGATATGAAAAAGAATATTTAAGAAAGAATTGTAGTCGAGTACCTATTGAATTATTGGTAAATTTAGTTAGAAATGAGAATGGCGATACTAAATATTATTATTCATTCATTACCAACGTAACTGAACGTAAAAAATCTGAGGATAAAACTCAAAAATTACTGGTGCAATTAAAACAGGTTAATGAAGAGTTAAAGGTTTCTAATGAAGAGTTACAGTCTACAACTGATGAATTAAGGATATCTAATGAGGAGCTTCAAAATCAGAGGGATAACTTAATAAGTCTTAACCAGGCTCTGCGGATAAGTGAGAAGAAATATGAAAACCTTTTTGAAACTATGGTTCAGGGTGTTGTTTATCATGATGCTGAAGGTCATATAATTTCAATGAATCCTGCAGCAGAGGAGATACTAGGTTTCACTTTTGATATAATTAAGTATAAAACTTCAAATGACAGTATATGGCAAGCTATACATGAAGATGGTACACCTTTCCCCGGTGAAGAACATCCGGCGATGGTTGCTTTAAAAACAGGTAAAGAAGTGAAAAATGTTATAATGGGAGTTAAAAATCCTTCAAAAAATGGATATAGATGGTTGAATATCCATGCAGTTCCAGAATTAAGGCAATGGGAGGATAAGCCTTATCAAGTTTATACAACATTTGAAGATATTACTGATCGTAAACAGATTGAAGCAGCGTTGAAGGAGAGTGAAATAAGTCTAGGTGAAGCGCAGCGCATCGCTAATATTGGAAGTTGGGAATGGAACATTCAAAAAGATGATATAACCTGGTCTAATGAATTATATTCCATTTATGGGGTAGATCCGAATACTTTTACTCCCACTATCAGTTCATTTGCTGATTATATTCATCCAGATGACCAGGAAACTGTAAACAATATTATAAATCAAATAATATCCCAAGGCATATCCGTTGACTTCGATTTCCGTATAATTTCAACAGATGGCTCGACTCATATTTTAAATACTGTAGCTGAAGTCACTGATTTCGATGAAGATGGAAATCCCCGATTAATGGTGGGGATAAATCAAGACATCACCGAACGCAGGGAAAAAGAGTTGCTTAATAATGCTTTGAATAAAGTTAATGCTTATATTAATTCCACCCTTGAATATGATGAAATTATGCAGTTGATTATGGATTTAGGTGCTAAAGCTTTAAATGTTGAATCTTCAATCATCAATGTACGGGAAGGGGATAATTGGGTTGTTAAATTTGCTTATAATTTTCCAGATGATATTATCGGCCAAATAAGATCGAATAAGGAATCACCTACATCGGTTTATGTGGAGGATAGGAAGGAAGCGGTTGCATTCAATGATGCAGCGAATGATTCTCGAGTTAATAAAGATGGAATGAAATTACATGGAGTTACTTCACTCTTAGTGGCTCCGATTATATTGAAAGATGAGTTTAAAGGAATTATTGCATTTTATCATCATCAAAAATCGGTTATATTCAGTGAAGAGGAAATTGACTTTGCTAATAAACTAGCTTTTTATTTATCTCAAGCAATTGAGAATGCAACATTATTTAATGAGATTAGAAATAGTGAAGAAAAATATCATTCATTATATTCTTCTATGCGTGAGGGCGTAGCACTTCATGAAATCATTTATAATCAGAGTCAGGAGGCAGTTGATTATATAATATTGGATATTAATCCTGCTTATGAAAAGATCACTGGTTTGAATAGGAGTGAAGTTGTAGGAATGAAAGCTTCAGTACTTTATGGTACGGGAACCCCTCCTTATCTAGAATTTTATGCTCCTGTTGCTGAAAATGCTGAACCAACTGAATTTGAATCATATTTTGAACCTATGGATAAGACATTCCATATTTCAGTTGTTTCTCCGGGTAAAGGTAAATTCGCTACAATATTTGAGGATATTACTGAGCGTAAGCAAGCTGAAGAGTTACTGCAAAATACCCTGTTACGTTTTTACAATATTTTTTCAAGCATGTATGGAGCTATTTTATTAGTTACCGATAAAAATCGGGTTGAGTTTGTTAATCAAGCATTTTGTGACTTATTTGAATTTGATGATTCACCTCAAAACTTAATGGGGTTAAATGCATATGAAATGATTGAAAAAATCCAAAATGTTTATTTGAATCCTAAAGAGGCACTTATACGTATCGATGAAATAGTTAGTCGAGGAAAACCTGTAAAAGGAGAAGAAGTTGCTTTACGAGGTGGTAGGACTGTTATGCGAGATTTCATTCCCATATATGTTGATGAAATATCTTTCGGTCGATTATGGCATCATGTAGATATTACTGAACGTAAAAATGCTGAAAAGGCTAGTTCTGACCTGGCATCTATAGTAGAAAATTCTGATGATGCAATTATTGGTAAAGTCCTTGCTGGAATTATTACCAGTTGGAATAATGGTGCTGAGAAAATATACGGTTATTCTACAAGTGAAGCTATTGGAAGAAATATCAATTTTTTAATACCTAAGAATTATCCTGATGATACAAAGTTATTGTTGGATAAAGTCAGGAATCATATAAAAGTTTTTAATCATGAAACTAAGCGATTAACTAAGGATGGTAAAATAATTGATGTCTCTATCACCGTATCACCCATCATTAATAGTGATTGACTAATTATCGGGGCTTCAGCTATTGCACGTGATATCAGTCATCGTAAAATGATGGAAGATGAACTTCAAGAGACTTTAATTAAACTTAAAAGATCTAATTCAGAATTGGAACAATTTGCTTACGTTGCTTCTCATGATTTACAGGAACCATTAAGGATGATCAGTAGTTTTTTACAGCTTCTTCAAATGCGTTATAGTGGTCAGTTGGATTCAGATGCTGATGAATTCATTAATTTTGCTGTTGAAGGGGCAAAAAGGATGCAAAATTTAATACAGGATCTTTTAGCTTATTCCCGAGTTACTACAAAGGGTAATGAATTCAAGGATATTAAAATGGAAGAAGCGTTGGAGCAAGCGTTAGTAAATCTAAAAATGTCTATTGAAGAGAATAATGCAAATATCACTCATGATCCGCTTCCCATTATTACTGCTGATTATTCACAAATGATTCAATTACTACAGAATCTTATAGGAAATTCTATTAAGTATCGTAGTGATAAAATTCCTGAAATCCATATCTCAGCGCAAGAAAAAGATAATGACTGGATATTTAGTGTAGAGGATAATGGTATTGGAATAGATCCTCAGTATTCTGATCAAGTCTTCCAAATATTTAAACGCTTACATACAAATGAGGAGTATAAAGGAACTGGAATAGGTTTAGCTATCACTAAAAGAATAATAGAAAGACATAGTGGACGGATATGGGTTGAATCTGAACTTGGTAAAGGTTCTAAATTTTACTTCACTATTCCAATTTAATTTATTTGAAAATATTTTTTTTTACCAGTAACCGTTGGTAAATCTTATTCTAACCCAATCTTCTCCCCTGCTTGTAAGGTAACCACCTAATGCTGTAAGGTAGAAGATGATAGGATATAATATCAAAATTTGAGTGCCACCTACACCTAAATATGTTACTAAAAAGTTAGTGGATCCATCACCTAATATGAATTGTAATATTAAGGTTAATAATGCTATTAATCCAATTATAAAGGATATTATGACTATGGGGATGTTAAGTCCTAACCGGTAACTGAAAATTACAGCTAAGCTTCCAAAGAGGAAGGTTAAAGCATAAAGTAAATGTGCACTTCCAGGGTATTGATTGAATATTCCAACTCCTATTGCAAATATGGAACTTATAGCTAAGCATGATGAGAATAGTCGACAACCGCCACTTTTTAGAATTAAATAAACTGCTATTAGAAATAAAATTCCCAGTATTATAATGCTGAGGTTGAAGATAATAGCCGAAGGTCCTATCATGGGTACTGAACTTCCTAATTCACTGAATGTGTTTTTTGCAATACTGAACCCGGGAAACATTGTTTCTGCTAAGTTAACAGCTAAAATAAATTGGAAGCAGCCAATCATCATAATAATTCCTGCAATCTTATAATAATCCTGTTCTGGTCTGAATATACTTCCTCGTTGCATTTTCATTTTACTCATCCATCCATTTTCTTAAAATTCATATATATTTAAATCATATTTTAATTACGTAATTCACTGAAGAAAGCACGTATATCTCCAATTAGAAGCTCTGGTACTTCCATAGCAGGGAAATAGCGGCCGTGTTCATACTCAGACCAATGTTGAATTTTCTGTTCTGGATCTAGGATGCGTCTCACGGGACTGTCTTTACAGAACCTTATTCTTTAATGTTTTTTTCCATTATTTTCCCCTCATTTACTATATAATATTATATAAACAGTATTTAATAAAAAATTTTTTATTTATACTCTAAAATTAGATAGAGAGGATAGAGTGAATTTATTATAGATAATGATAATTACAATTAAAAAATTTAATATGATTAAAATAAGAAATTTTGATAGAATTAAAAAAAGATTAAGATAAATTAGTTAATTTAACGAAATATTACCATCCGTCTTTTAAGCTGAATAATAATCAGAATGGAAACCATAAAATCATTACAGTTAATATAAAACCCCATAATGCTCGAGGAATCCTGGAACATTGACCACTAACCATAATAATTGGTGATTATGCTAGAATTATTCCTAATGGTTTGGGTGCACATAAAAGGCGAACCAGAATAAATTATCTTTACTTAACAATTTTTAACCTACTAATTAAAATTGTACTAGAAATATTCTGATTAAATGTGAGTAAATTATCTAAAAAATTTTTATTAGGATTATATAATTCGAATTTTTCCATATATAGTATATATTTTTTTGGGGGATATTTTTGATTTTGATAAAGGAATAATGATTCAAATTTTTACTCTCATTTTTATAGAGAATGTTTATGATTAGTATATCTAAATCTCTCAAAATTTTATAATAATTTAGAATTTTTAAGTAATTAATTAGATTTTTAAAAAAAAAATTAAAATTCCATTATTCATTATAAATAGAGAAAAAAAGGGATAAGAATCAAAGATGACTAATTATCTTAAATTATATTGAATGCTTAGTCAGAATATAATATTTAATATTTCATCTAATAAATAAATAAAAAAAATAAATTTTAGGAATATGTTGAGTCAATGAAAATCAATTTATTCTCCATTAACCATTTTTAAAGCGCCTGCTTCTATTGCATCGAGCATGTAACTTTTATTGTTTTGTGTAATGCCAATATAATCAAATTTTGGCATGTTTGTATAGTTCATTTTATTCAAGTGTAAGAACAGTCTTTCCATATTGGTTAAGCAGGAGATTGTGCCATGTCCACTACCGCCTGCGGCTGCCACGCATATAAAAGGTTTATTCTGTATTTTGTTCCCTTTTTCGCGGATGAATTTATTGGCTTCGCACCTTCTTAACCTATCGAAGAACGTCTTGGCTGATTCACTCATATCTTGAAAGTATACTGGAGTAACAACAACATAACCGTCAACTTCACCCATTGCTTCATACACTTTCTTGAAATCATCTTCCAGTTTACAGGTACCTTCTAGACAGATTCCCCAACCTTGATCACATGCCTCGCATGGAAGAATATTTAAATCATTCAAACGGACCATTATAGCTTCACCGTTTCCTTTCTCAATTCCTTTTTCTGCAGCTTTACCACAGCTTTCAGTTAAACCTTCTTTATTAGGACTACTAGTTATAACCATTATTTTCATAAAAATTACACCTAAAATTTTTATAATAATTAAAAAATATGCTCTATTTTTATAATCCATTTCAAAATTCCTAATTTTCACTTTCATTTAAGTTTGTTACTTATTTAATTTTGAATCAAACTTGCAATATATTCGTATCCCTTGTTAGAGTAATCTGGCGCGGTTTTTTCAAACGTAATCTGAGTTTCCTTGCCAAAATTTTCTGCTGCCAGTTTCAGGTGATACAGGGCAATTCCAACATCTAAACGGATGTATTTTTTAAGTAGAAGTCCTCTGATAAATCCGGGTTTATTGGAATAGACATGGATCATATTTTCATCTCCGGTAAAAAACCAAGGCTGGCTATTACCTGCAGATGGCGCAAAACGAGCTGCTTCCAATAATTTATCTGTGTTCTTGATATCGCTTATCTCATTGAGTGGTTTTCTCTTAAATTCTGAAAGATTACTTCTATGTAATGATTCTGCTGGCTTTCCGAATGCTATTAAAATGATAAATTCAAGATCAGAACCCTGTAATACATCTTTGGTTGGTTTGGGAATTCCCTGCCAGCAGCTTCCAATGCCACTGGCAGATAGATATAAATCCATTTGCTGCAGCATGAAGCCCACATTGGTTAAATAACCTTCCTTTGGTTCTGAAAATACAGCTATATAATGGGGTGCTTTTTTCATAACTCGTCTTTTAACATCGTCTGGTGATATGATTTTCAATTCAACTTTAATATCACTATCTAGTGGTGTTAAGTTGTTCATAAATTCTGATATCTTCGTTAAAATGTTTTGATCAAGTGGTGTTAAATCATAATTTCTGATTGATTTCCGTTTGAATATTGTTTCATAGAGCTCTTTTTTTTCCATTTTTTTTTACACCTTCGAAAACCTATTATTTACATTTTTTCTGATATTTGTATAATTTCAAAAATATTTAAATAATTTGAGAAACTTCAAATTGCTTTTTTTAAAAATTTAACTATTATCTCTTATATAATTTTAATAGTTCATTCACTTCATTAACCATCTCTTCATTAATTTTAGCTACTAAATACTTGCCTTTTCTTTCTGTAAAGATTAATTCGGCATTTGTTAATTCTTTAAGGTGATGTGAGATGGTGGGAGCACCAATATTTAAGTACTTAGTAATATCACTGATTAAACAGTCACAGCCAGTTTCATAATTGGTTTCATGTTTTTCAACGATTTTAAGATATAATTCTAACCTGTTAGGATTTGATAGGGCTTTAAAAACCTTAGCCATTTTTTTGGTATTCATGTGAATCATAAGTACATTTCATTTTATTAATTCTATAATTCGATAAGTATCGAACTAATATTGATTTATTCACTAAACCCTATAATAAAGTATTCGCATTTTGGAAGCCGAAAAATATTCAATTTAATAAATTTATTTGAAATTTATAGAATTCATTAAAAAAAAATATTATTATAAATTATTATACAATATTGCTGGCTTTTTTTAATAGATGTGAGTAAAAATTATCTAAATGTTACAACAAATTAATTAATCGTAATATAATTTTTCAAGAATTAATTTTGTGGAGTTAATGTAAATGAGATTCTTATGCCATAATTGCAATGTATTCGTCTATGATGAGGAGAGAGGAGATCCAAAATTAAACCTTAAACCCGGCACTAAAGTGGAAGATATTCCAGACACTTATCGCTGCCCTGTCTGTGGAGCAATAAAATGTTGCCTGCATCCGCTGGGTGAAGAAACGGTGTCACAAGAAACTGAAGAGGAACCCATCCTTGTCGATAAGGATTTGAATTATTATCGTGACCGTGGTAGGGAAATGCTTACTAATATATGTGGTGTTTACCCAGTTTGTGATGGTGATTATGATCACACTTGTTTCGGTCAGAAATATGGTGCTCCTATTGGAATGGGCGGTGCTGGGCAAGGTAAAACCTTTTCCACAAATTATAACACACTCCAACAATACCGTTTAAAGATGAAAGTTATTAAAACCCATCATGAACCAGAGATGTCCATTTCAATATTCGGGAAAAAAATCATCATCCCTGTCATGGGAGCACCATTATCTGGTGCAAAACCAAGTTTAAATGCTGCCATTAGTGAGGAAGATTTATATTGGGGTTTATTGAAGGGTGCAGAGAATTTTGGATCTATTGGTGCGGTTGGAAATACTCCTAGTGCAGCTGATGATTTGGGATTAAATACTGTGGGGAAGAATCAGGGATGGGGTATTCCTTTCTTTAAACCACAATCACAAGATAGATTAATTGAACTATTCCATCTCGCGGAAAGTTTGGATGTGATTGCTATGGGAGTTGATTTGGGTGGTGCTGGTTCTACTTATTGGAGTTCCAGTGGTAAAAGGCTTTACCGGAAGAATGAGGATGATTTAAAAGAATTAGTTGACTCTACTAGTAAACCAGTGATCTTTAAAGATATTATGAGTGTGGAGGATGCTTTGACTGTGGTTGATTCCGGTGCAAGTGCCTGTTATGTATCTAATCATGGTGGTAGAGTACTTGATTCTGGTCAGGGAGTGGCAGAGGTTCTTCCCGGTATTGCAGAGGCGATTTCAGGTAAGATTCTTATCCTAGCTGATGGTACTGTTCGATCTGGTTTTGATGTGCTTAAGATTCTTGCTTTAGGTGCTGATGTGGCTCTTATCGGCCGTACATTAGCGCAGGCTTGCATTGGTGGGGGAGAAACAGCAGTTCAAATGTATTTTGATTATGTTAAGGATGATTTCCATCGTGCAATGCTATTAACTGGGTGTGACACTCTCAAACATGTTAATATGAATATTCTGGATAAACTGGAGTGTCCATTAATTAGTAGAATTAAATAATCTCCCCTATACTTCAAGGATTAAGTGGACGTTTCCTACAATTGGGTAAGAGTTTATAGCTCAATTGGAAATGTGTCAGTTTTTTTTTACTTGTTCTTTTGTCTCTTACTTGTCATTTAGGACTTAATTCAATATCTCGCATCAATAAGTATTTTATCTATCTATTTTTCCTGCTTTTTACTTACAAATCCAGAACAATTGATAGTTATTTCTTATTTATTTTATTTATAAAAAATAATTTTAATTTAAATATTTTTTTATTTAGTAGTTCTCTTATGCTCTCTAAATCAAGGTTGATAAGTTATTATCAATAATCATCCTTCATGAAAAATATTAAAAAATGGGAATACGTTATAAAGTCTCTTAAAAAAATAAAAGCAACTAAAAGGGGTGTTGATTTAGCAGAAACCCTCCAAGAACAATTAGAAGTTTATGATTTAAACAGAAATACTATTGCATGGAAATATGATGGCAGTGGTTTGATTGTAGGTGATATGTTGGATTTAAGAGATACTTTAGAAGTTGAAACAGATTATTGTTATCCTTGCGTAATATATCTACGTAATTGTAAAGTATGCCCAATTAATTCTCCAAGCATTAAAGAATGTTGTAAAGAGCTTATGGAATTAATAGATATTGTAGCAGAGTTAGATTACAAAAGGGCTGAACTGACGGGTTTATTATAAATCATCTGATTACTGGACATCTTGCATAAATTCAGGGATGTGAATTGTCTCATCTACTATTATTGTACGCTGGAATTTTCGTTCTTGTAAAAGACGTAGACTCCTAGTAGCATTAGGAAGCCGAAGAATAGTTGGGTGATTGTGAAGGATTCTCCTAGGATAATGTATGCAAATATTGCACCGAATAATGATGCAAGTGAGAAGAGTGAACCGGTTCGGGTGGAGCCGATTTTTTTGATTGCGAAATAGACTAGTACGAATGAGAATCCCACGATGATTAATCCTATGAATAGTAGGTATGGTAATTCTTTTACTGGTAACGTGAAGCTTTCATGGAAGATTAAGGCTAATGTTAGGAGGGAGAATCCGCCGATGGAGCATTTTATTGCACTGACGAATAATAATTCCCGTTTTTTACTTATAAATTTGCTTAAACTAGTGTCGATACTCCATAGGAAGGCTGCGGTAACTATGAGTAAAGTACCTATTATTTGACTTGCTGGGAAGTTGGTTATTTGTCCGTTAGTTGCTAAAAAAACCGTTCCGGTTATTATGAGTAGGAATCCTAATATATCTTCTTTTACGAATCGTTCTTTTAAGAAAAATATACCTATTATGACTACAAAAAGTATTTCTACATTCATTAGTAGTGAAGCATTGACTGCTGTGATTTGATTTAATCCATTTAAATAAATGTAAGGCGCTAGAAATGCACCAAGGATTGCTGTGATGAGTAGTATACCATATTCTTTACGAGTTATGAAGGGTTCTGACTCTGAATTTGTATCTAGTTTTGTTATTATTTTTTTATTTAATGGGGAGATGTAAACTATGAATAGGAAGACACCTGCTATCGAGTATTCTAGGGCGGATAATGTGAGGGGGTTTAGATAGCCCAGTAAGATTTTACTGAAAGTATTCCATAATCCGAATAGCATGGTGGCTATTATTACACTTAGATATCCCCAAAAACGCTGCATTATAATTCCTTATATAATTTATATATAAAAATTTAATGGGTCCAAAACCCCCTATATGGAATGTTATCAGATGGAATGTTTTACGAATTGGAATAGAAAGTAACGCATATCAGGTGGCTTTAGCGCAACAACTTTTAGAAGATGGTAATTATCCTATTGAATAAATTACAAGTATTAAGGATAAGAAGATATGTATCATAGCTGGTAGTGTAGACTATGAGAATGGTTTAGTAATGGTTCCAGTGGACCATCCTAAATATGGTGCATTCTTAAATGAGTATGTCAGTTTTGATGAGTGTGAGCATGATGATATTATTGATGCTGATGATATTGTTAGAATGATTGATTCTCCAAAACCTAAATGAATATGTGGAAATTGGTACTTGGTAAGATGGATGATATGGATGGGCTAATTTAAGCTTAGATTATTGCTTATTATATTTTTCCATTTCATTTCTCTTAAAAATATTTATTTATTAAATTTAATTAAGATTTTTTATACAAATTAGTTTATGACGGCCAACCATCACAACCAGGCTTAAATTCTGCTTCAAAATTTGATTGATCATCATTACCTACTCCTGATGGATTATCAAAGAATAAGAGTTTAACTTCAGAAGGAGTAGTGTTTAATTTATATGTACTATTTATTAAATAATATCCGGGTACAAGGTTTGTTTGAGACCAAGCTAATTTTTCTTCAATAACATTACCTGAAGAATCATACCATGTTGTTTCCATGGCTAGATAATTCATATGACCATTTACTGAGGCAGTTGCATTAGCATACCAAACTCTATTAGAGCTCTGACCTATAGATTCATTCCAGATCGATTCATTAACTGCATAGACCGGCATATTAGAATCTACCATAAACATATACAAATTATTCGTTGAGGATTGTAAGAATAATATTCCAATTATTCCTACTATAAAAATAATAATTAATATTTTTTTATTTACTTTTCTTTTTCCTGCTTCATTTTTAATGGGATTACCGCAAAATTCGCATTGATCTGATTTATCATCGATTTCCATCCCACATTCCGGACAATACATATTGAATCCCCACCGTATTTGAATTAATATTCTCTTTTATTCTTGTATTATTTAAAATCTTTTTCTAGAAAAATTTTTTGGGATGCTTGATAAAGTTCGATTATCAACTATTCAGAAATAAGAAATTCTATCCAGTTCATGATAAAATGACAGTACTAAATTGGAGCTTAAAACATTGATTAACATAACACAGGCATAGGAAATGCATTGAACAGTATTAGTAATGCTGGAAAAAGAATTCTTGAGAAACCGTCACAACCTGCAAAACCTATAAAAAAGTTTAATGATGCAATGAAAAACGAGTTATATCGTGAAGGAGTTCAGCAGGCTAGTTTAAGTCCTAGGCAGAAGCAGAAGCAGAGTTTAATTTGAGCAGAATATTCAGAAAATGTTAGAAGATCAGGGTTTAATTAAAGTGGTTTAAAATTTTTGATATAAAAAAAATTTGAAATATGTATTTCTAGGGTTTTATCATAGTTTTTCCTTCTTTATAAGCTGTACCTACGATTTTCCCTAATTCCCAGTATGAAGCATCAGGAGATGTGAATAACAGTGGGTTTATTTTCATGAAATCTAACCTTCCATCCGTTAGGCATTCCTCGTTCACATATGTTTCCAACACTTCGCCTATGAATATATCACGACCAGGGAGATCAACTGTTTTGGTGAGTTTACAGAGCATATTTATGGGGCATTCTTCTATCAATGGTGCCTTATCTACAGATCCGAAAAATGATTTAAAAACTTTTGATTTATCTGTATCACGACCGGAAACAAGTCCCACGTAATCTGTTTCCTGCATTTGTTCAATAGATGGTATATTAATACTGAAATATCCATTTTCTTTGATTCCTGTGTTTGTATAATGCGGTTCCACTGAACCAATATAAACATATGTAATGGGTCGTGGTGATAAAAGTCCAAAACATCCGTAAGTGGCATAATTGATTTTTCCGTTTATAATAGAACCTGCAATGCAAATAGGTAGAGGAAAAGGTACAACTTTGTTTTTAACTTTTGACATATTGATCAACCTCCAAAATAAATATTATTTATTATTATTATAAAAATTTTAAAATATATTTTTTATCATTTCTTTTTAGAAAATATTAGAGGAAAATGGGGCTATTAAGATATTATAATTTGTCCTTCATACCTAACACAGCAATTTCAGTAAACTGCATATTCAGGGATAACAGCAGTAATTATGTAGATAGTTACGGTGATTATTTAAATCATAATTAAATACTATAATTAGTGATGTGATAATAAAAATGGATATTACTAAATCAATTTTATTTTTTATAATCGCAGGATTATGTGAAATAGGCGGCGGATACCTTATATGGGTTTGGTTACGTGAGGGTGGAAGCTTCTGGATTGCAATTTTAGGTGGAATACTCCTAATTTCTTATGGACTAGTTGCAACGTTTCAACCTGCAAATTTCGGGAGAGTTTACGCTGCTTATGGTGGAGTTTTCATAGTAATGGCTATAATATGGGGATGGCAGGTTGATAAAATAACTCCTGATCGATTTGACATTATTGGTGGAATTATAGCAGTTACAGGGGCTATGATAATAATGTTTTGGCCTAGAAATTAGATGAATATTATTTAATAAAATGAATGGGAATTGTGAAGTAGAAAGTTGAGCCTTTTCCTAATTCGTTTTTGACCCATATTCGCCCACCATGTCTTCTTATTATTCTATCAGCTATAGCTAACTCTATACCTGTTCCTTCATATTCATCATGTGTATGTAATCTTCGAAATATCCTGAAAATCTGTTCATTGTATTTTGGATCTATTCCAATACCATTGTCCGCAACTAAAAACATCTACGTTTTTTCTTCTTTTTGGGTGTTAATTAATCTAATTATTATTAATTTATAATACAAAAAAAATCAATTAAGATATTTTTGTTATATCAATAAAACAGTCGGATTAATATGCAACCCACAGTTCTAATGAAAAAAGAACTGTTAGATGCTGCAAATATTAAAGAATTTCCGACAAGTCAGGATTCCTTAACTAAGTTACTAAAAAATTAATTCAGAAACAAATAATAACCATACTATTTTAAATCAATCATCAGCACCCACATTAAAAACCAATCCTAACCTTGGTGAAGGAAAACCAAGTAAAGAAGAAACACAGTTTAGACAAGATTTGCTAGATTTCCTGGAACCCATTTTAGATAAGTTCAATGTAATAGTGAATGATAGTTCAGATGTTACAGATAAAATAAGTACAGTAGATACTTTGATTGATATGTTTACGACTTCAGCTCAACATTTAGTTACAACCACCATCACTGAAGATACAATGATGGTTATGAGAAAATGAATGGCTATATTACCGAAAACTACTCCACCAGTTAAATCTGATAATCAACCAAGACTTCAATCATTATTATGTCAACAAACACAAAATATTGAAGACATTGATTTCTTCCTATTGCATTTTCCATTCTAATTAGGTACCTAATTAATTATTTAAATTAATTATACTCTTCTACTTCTTTAATACATTCTTCAGTCCATTTTATAATAGGTTCTA
The DNA here is from genome assembly GCA_015661405.1 of Methanobacterium sp. Taxonomy (GTDB): domain Archaea; phylum Methanobacteriota; class Methanobacteria; order Methanobacteriales; family Methanobacteriaceae; genus Methanobacterium_A. The sequence goes on along the minus strand of JACWMK010000010.1, from coordinate 1,477 downwards.
AGGTCATTTTTCCCTGTTCTAATAGTAAATTTCCATAAAATTTCTTCTTTTTCATAATATTCTAAAATATTACTCTGAACAAATTATATTTTTGTTATTAAAATTAATATTTTTTTTGTGTAAGTTATTTTATTTTTTATTTTTTTTATGAAATGAGAATTTGTAGTTTTACTTTTTTTTGACAAGATATTTTTAGGTTAATCATTAACTTTATATGTAAAGTGATTCATTATAGAATTATTCGGAAATGAATTACTTTTTATGAGGGGGGTTATATAATAATGGAAGAAAATATGGATAAAATGATAGATTACCTTTTAGCTTTTTTTCCCCTATTTTATATGGAATTAGTGAATCCTAAAGAGTTGAGGGAAAGGTTACCCCGTAATTATATGGTTATATTAAATTCTAAATATTATGAAAATAAGCCTATTTCAGTTATGGCGGATAACTTATCCATATCCAGATCTCATATGACAAGTCATATTTATCAACTGGTTGATGATGGATTGCTAAGGAAAGTACCTGATGAAAAGGATAGGAGAATAATAAGAGTTGTCACGACTCCCGAGGGTAGGCGGGTGCGAGATAAGTATCGGAAAATCTTTGATGATCATATTGAAGAAAAATTATCCTTATTAAGTTCAATTGAGCTTGAAGAGTTTTATAAAAGTGTGGAAACCATTAAAAAAGTTGCATTAAAATTTATAAATACAAAAAAATTTATAAAATAAATGAAATTTTTTAAGGAGGAAAAACTGAATGATAGAAATATTTTCTTCAATCACTGCTAAATACATATTTTACACTGTTATTATTTTATGGTTAATCAGCGAAATCATTGGTGGACGGTTAATTCCCAGTTTACGTCGCCATGGCTCTCAAATTAAGGAGAAGGATGATGTCACTCAATTATTATTAATAGTTGGTATAATAATATCTATTATAATAGTTATCATCTTCACTCGAACCGGTTTTGCTAATATTGCAGCTTTACCTAGTTGGGTTTTCACACTGGGGATTATATTCATGATTCTAGGAATTATCATTAGACAATGGTCCATCGCAGTGCTTGGACGCTTTTTCTCCCCAAAAATTGGTGTCCAGAAAGATCAGAAAGTAGTAGATAATGGTCCCTACAAATTAATACGTCACCCATCATATACTGGATACCTACTGATTTTAACGGGAATTGGATTAGCATATCAATCATCGATAGCTGTTATTATAATTCTATTAGTATTTGGCGTTGTTATAGGTTACCGGATCCATGTGGAGGAGAAAATGTTAATCACGGCATTAGGAAATAATTATGTTGAATATATGAAGAGAACTAAGAAACTCATTCCATATGTTAGAGATTTTCTATTTACTTCATTTTTTTTTAATTTTGTTGGTTAATTTTTGGGTAATTTTAGTTATTTGTTTGATTTTTTATATTTTCTGGGGTTTTTTCTTCTTTTTTCCTTTATTTTCC
>JACWMK010000132.1 GCA_015661405.1 Methanobacterium sp. | reverse complement strand
CTGGGTAAAGGGGACTTCGGAGGAGCTATCGGAGCTGTAACTGATGAACTTATGGAGGCATTTTCTGTTGTGGGAACACCTGCAGATTTCGTACCTAAGATCGAAGCACTCGGAAAAATGGGCGTAACTCAGTACGTTGCTGGTTCACCAATCGGTCCTGACAAAGAAAAATCCATAAAACTATTAGGAGAAGTAATAGAAAACTTCTAAAATTATTAATTTCTTTTCTTTTTTTTTAAGTTAATGAATTAATTAAATTGAGAATAAATTTGTATCATTTAAATATTAAATCGTAATTTAAATTTAAGAAAATTATCAAATAATGCTACTTTTAATACAATACTTTTTACATACTCTCTCGAAACGTTTCGATAGGGCCATCTGATAATGCCTAGGCGGAGCAAAAGAATTTTGGAACAAATTTTTTGTCTTTTCTAAAATTTCAGGGAAATATTTCTCCAAAATTTCAAAGTAACGAACCTTACAATCAGTTGATTTATCACCAAATAAGGTTAAACCACCCATCAAAACAAAATCAACTTCATAATACTTCATTAATTTAATCATTTTATCTAAATTTTCCTCTGAATCTGATAAAAATGGTAAAACAGGCATAAGATTAACACCCACCAGAAATCCTTCTTCTTTAAGTTTCAGTATAGTTTCCAATCTTTCCATGGGAGACGGTGCATCAGGCTCAAATATTTTGGCTAACATCTCATCTATTGTAGAAAAAGAAAACGAAACAATCACCCCGCGATTTAACTTTGTTTTTAAATCAACAGGCAAATTAGCATTAGAATTAATCTTCATTAAAATGTCAAGATCCCTTAAAATCAAATTAGATTTGGTGATAACATGCACAGGAAATTTAAAACGGTAAATAATTTGCAGTAATTCCCTAGTTAAGCATAATTTTTCCTCAATATCTAAATAAGGATCGGTAGAAGAACCCACGACAATAATTCCATATTCTCTCTTAAGAGCTCTTCTTTTAAGTTGTTTAACTAAAATTTCAGGAGCATTTACTTTTATGGATAAATTATTAGAATTATCTCCACCATATTTGCTTCCTTGGATATAACAGTAAATGCATTTAAATGAACATCCAGAATAGGGGTTTAGTGTATAATTTTCTAAAAACCAGTTATCACGTTTTTTATGTTTATTAAGAACCGATTTAACTACAATCTCATTTATCATAAATCTACCATTATAAAATAAAAAATCTTTTAGAGAAATTCAATTTATAAAAACTAAATTATAAGATATGATATAGGAATAACTATTTTATAATTCTATATATGTCAAGGTAAAATCATGGCAATTCAGGAACTAACACAGGAAATAAGAAAAAATTCTATAAGAAATATGGATAAAAAATCACCACAAGAATCATCAGCTTGCTGGTTTGGTGAAGATCTGCTTTACTCTGGTAAAGGAAAAGCTATCTTCATCATTCTACCCACTTCAGGATGTGCCTGGGCACTTTCAGGTTCCGGAGGATGTACTATGTGCAGTTACGTGGCGGATTCACCTCTCGAGATGATTGAATCTGACATTTTGATAGATATATTCAAAAATTTAATTGATAAATATGAAATAAAAGGTAAAACTGCTATTAAAATCTTTGTATCTGGAAGCTTTCTTAATCCAAAAGAAATACCTATTAAAGCTAGAGATGAAATCTTAAAGATCTTAAATCAATATGAAGATGTTGAAGAAATAGTGGTAGAATCTCGTCCGGAATATGTAAGTGAGGAAGTTCTTCGGGATTGTTGTAATCTCCTCTCAGATAAAATATTTGAAGTTAGCATTGGATTGGAAAGTAGCAGTAATTACATAAAAAAATATAGAATCAATAAAGGTTTTTCCAATGAAGACTTTGAAAGAGCCGTAAATATCATTAAAAAATTAAAATCTAATTTTAAAATTAGATCAAAGGCTTATATCTTTGTTAAACCTATTTTAACATCTGAGAAAGATGCTATTAATGATGCTGTGGCATCAGCACAGTATTCTGAGAATGTGGGTGTTGATAGAATATCATTCTGCCCAGCAACCATACATAAAGGAACCCTAATGGAGCTTTTATGGCATAGGGGTTCTTATCAACCACCATGGATTTGGAGCATACTTGAAATTATAAGAAGAGTCAGAAATAGTGTACAAATTCCAGTAATAATGGACACTTCCGGATTTGGAACTAGAAGGGGTCCATTTAACTGTAAAAAGTGTAATAAAAAATTTAAAAATATGATAATTGAATCCAACCTTAACCAGAGCGTTCCAGATGACTTTCAGTGTAATTGTAAAGTTAAGTGGATGGCTGATGTTGAATTTTCAGATACTACAAGATCAACCACTAATTTAACCAAATAAAAATATTTGAAATATTTTTAGATTTTCCACCTTTGATTAATTTTTTTTGGATTATTCTAGGAAATCCAATTAATACTTTTTGAAAGAAAATTTTTTTACTCAAATATACTTTTTTTTATAATGTTAAGTGTTAAAAAATGATTTTTCGGAGAAAACCTCATATTACTTCTTAATTTTGAGGGAGTTTCCTTCGAGAATATCTAGAGTAAAATTTAGATTTATCTAATTATTAAAAGATTATCAGCAGAAAATGAATAGGATATTCTCAATTCTAATATGGATTTTTTTATTAAATTATTAGATACCCCTAAATAAATTGAAAAATACTAACAATTTCTCGAAAGAGGATACATGGTTACAGCTGCTCACGTGGTGGATAACAGCGCAAAAATAGTGATTAACTGCCGGATCTGCGGGATGAGATCATAACAAAACTTTTAAATATAGATAAAGCACATTTAGATAGAGAAATGTTAAGATATTCTTTCAGGTAAGGTCATATTGGGGTTTAAAAAATATTTACAATGTTATCAAGAATAAGGATGAATTAATTTTTTTGTAGAGAAAATGCTTCATAGCCATAGGACTGCAACTAAAGTGAGGCTGAAAGTTTTTTAAAGAAAGTGAATAATTAAGTCTAAAAAAAATTGAGAATTAAGAATA
>JACWMK010000131.1 GCA_015661405.1 Methanobacterium sp. | reverse complement strand
TCTAAAACTGTAGGAAGAGATAGATGGATCTATGCACTTGAAAAAGCTGCAGAAATACATGGAGAAGGAAAAATAGTGGCAGGTTTTGTCACAGGCCTCGAGCCGAAAGAATCTTTTTTGGAAGGTGCAGAATACCTTGCAGGCAAAGGTGTAGTTCCAATAAATTTTGTATGGATTCCCGGACCAGGATCAGCTTACGAAGGAGAGAGACCGCCATCAGCGCAGTGGTATGTTGACTTAACTTCAAAACTTGTAAACATTTGGGAAGATTATGGGTTAGGAAGCTTTAATTCAAGCGCTCCTGTCTGGTGTCACAAATGTACGGTTAATACACTTTATAATGATGAAGTAAGGCGAAGAAGTAGTAAATAAAAATTTTTTTTTATTTTATTTTATAATGATATAATAAAAATTTAGGAATAATTCAGCATATTTCAGTAAAAATTTAGCAATTTTTTAAATTAATTAATTTCATAAATCATTTAAGACAAAAAGTTTACTGTTTTTGTAATATTTTTTTTAGAATTAAGATGTTGTGGATTGAATGATTATTATTTAATATAATACTTTTATTAATTATTTAACCAGTAACGATCGTTAATTTTATATGTTAGGTAATCAGCACATCATATAATTAAATAACGATCGTTATTTTCAATCTTATAAACTTAATAATAGCTTGAATTTTTATCTAAAATTTAAAAAAAGGAATTCTAAGAGGTGATCTAATGTCTTTTAAAGTAGCAATTGCCAGTAATGACGGTAAACGCATCAATGAACATTTTGGTAAGACATTGTCATTTCTAATTTATGAAATAAGAGATGATGGTGGTTATAAATTCCTGGAATCAAGAGAAAATACCCCACCTTATGATAAAATCGATTTCAATAACATAGAAAATCATGATAGTATATTAGAAAGAAGCATAAAACTAATTTTAGACTGCAATACAGTATTAGCAAGTCAAATTGGACCAAAAGCTACACATATACTATATTGTCATGGGATACAGTCGTATATGATCAATAATTTAATAAATGATGCCTTGAGGAGGCTAGCTTCATCAAAATTAAAAACGCGCTCCAATGATCAAAATGCATTTAAAAAGATATTTAAAGCTGCGATTAATTAATGAAGAGATATTATAAAACGAATAATTAATTTTAGTACATAAAAACGCATATTAGAATTTAAATTAATCAATTGAATTTGATCGAATTAAGAGATAATTTATTAATTAAAATTTATATGTTGAATTTATACAAGAGAAGCTTAGACAGTCCAAAAGTAGTAAATATTTATAATATATTTGTTGGAGTAATTTATATTGAATTATTAGTGTTATATACCTGAATTAATTCGACTAACGAAGGAATTTGTGGAATTAGGTTCAATAGGTAATCATCTAATTGATTGAGAGTAAAATACAGTATATAACAAACATAGAATAAGGGAGTGATTCAAAATGGTTAAAAGAGTGGATAAGGTGTATGAAAACACCGATCAGGGAAAGGTATATAAAAGCACTGTTCCTGTAAGAGAGCATCGTTTGGATACTACCATCACGTACGGTGGAACTGCAAGTGAACTTGTGAATTTAGCAACGAAGAAATGTCTGAAAGCAAAGGATCGTGCATTTTCTCAGACCACTTTCTGTCAAGAATGGTTGGCTATGATAACATTGGCAACTATTAAAGATACGGTTATAATTATTCATGCGCCAGTTGGATGCAGCAGTTCCCTAGCATGTATTAGTATATTCAACCGGTTTGGTCAAATTACTAGGGGTGAAACACCATCAACTGGAAAATGGATTTCTACAAATCTCACTGATGCAGAAGCAATTCATGGAGGAGAAGATAAACTTAAGGAAGCAGTATTAGAAGCAGATAAAAGACATAATCCCAAAGCAATATTTATATATTCTTCATGTGTATCAGGGATCATTGGAGAAGATATAGACGCCATTATAAGGAAAATTCAAGAAGAAGTATCAGCTACAGTTATTCCAGTATACTGTGATGGATTTAAATCGAAAGTATGGGCATCAGGATATGATGGATCATTCCAAGGTGTCTTAAATCACCTTATAAAAGAACCTAGAGAGAAACAAAATGATTTAATAAACATAATTAATCCAATTTCATTTGGAAGAGTAGATGAAGTCGAAGTAGAAAGACTTTTAAATAAATTAGGACTTAGAGCAAATTTCATTCCAAATTTTGCCACTACTGATGCCATTGGATATTCATCTGAAGCTGCTCTTACAACAACTTTGTGTCCAACATTCAGTGAATACTTTGCAAAAGAATTAAAAGAACGATTTCAAGTACCTTACGCCCAAAAAATAATACCTGTAGGTCTTGATAATACAGATTTATGGCTTAGAGAAATTGGGGAATTGCTTGGAAAAGAAAATGAAGTAGAAAAAGTCATTAAAGAGGAGCGAGAAAGAGTCGAACCAAAAATAGAAGAACTTAAAGAAAAACTTCAAGGAAAAAAAGTTTTTGTTAGCGCAGGACAATCACGGGCCATAGGAATACCTAATCTTCTAGCAGACCTAGGACTTGAAATAATAGGCGTTACAGCTTACCACTATGACGAAGTAATATCCGATAGTTTCGCGAATTTAGAAAATAGATGTGGAGATTTCTGTACCAGTGTTGCAAATGTACAGCCATTTGAACAAACAAACATATTAAATAAAGAACAACCAGACATTTATTTCGGTCACATGGGTGAATCGGTTTGGGCTGCAAAACAAGGATTTCCAACAGCTATGATTTTTAATTTAGCGCTTTTATATGCGGGTTATAATGGTGTAATATCATTTGGAAGTCGATTACTTAATTTGATTAACAATCCATCATTTAATAAAAGACTTGCTGAACATTCAAAACCAATATATCGCGAATCTTGGCTGAAGGAAAATCCATTCAAGTATCATAAGGGAGAGGAATTAGAATGAGTGAAGAAATTATAGAATCACCAAGATTTTCATGTGCATTAGGTGGTGCTTTAAGTACTATTACGGCTATAAAAGATAC
>JACWMK010000130.1 GCA_015661405.1 Methanobacterium sp. | reverse complement strand
ATGCTATTCCACAGTTAATCAGTTTTTTAATGCATTTACCTGCGACGAGTATTCCGACACTCATTGTTTCGGTAATAGTTGTTGGTTTTATAGTGGGTACACGATTTTATACTAAAAGGTTTCCCGGGGCATTAATAGCTGTAATTGGTACTATTATAGCTAGTATGATGTTTAATTTTAGTAAGATTGGTGTTTCATCTGTGGGTTTTGTTCCGAGTGGTTTGCCCGTATTTAGTATTCCTACATTTTATGTTTCCGATTATTACACTTTGTTTGTAGCTGCGGTTGCTTGTTTTATTGTAATAATTGCACAGAGTGCTGCAACTAGTAGAGCTTATGCTATCAAGAATTTTGAATCGATTGATGAGGATAAAGATATTGTGGGTTTAGCGTTAGCGAATGGTGTTGCTGGTTTGTCTGGTACTTTTGTTATTAATGGTAGTCCTACGAAAACTGAAGTGGCAGTTGAATCTGGAGCTAATAGTCAATTAGCTTCACTTGTTACTGCTGCTGTGGTTTTGGTGGTTCTTGTATTTTTAACTAAACCTATTTCGTTTTTACCTATTGCCACTTTGTCTAGTATTGTTTTTCTTATTGGAATTAATTTAGTGGATTTATCGAGTTTAAAGGATATTCGGAGCAAGATGCCGTCTGAATTTATTTTGGCTTTGGTGACTATGACTACGGTGATTTTATTTGGTGTGCTTGCGGGTATTATTGTTGCAGTAATTATTTCCATACTCTGGCATTTGAGTAATAGTTATAGTCCTAATAATAGCTATCTTACACGTAATGAGAAAGGATTATGGGTTTTTGCTCCAATTTCTCCTGGGGATGATACATTGGAAGGTTTAATAGTTTATCGTTTTAATCGGGATTTATTTTATGCTAATTCTGATAAATTAATGCGTGAAGCTTTATTATTAATAGATGAATCAAGACGTCCTGTTAAATGGTTTGTATTGGATACAGCAGGGTTTAGTGATATCGATTATAGTTCTAGTGAAATGTTGAAAAATTTATGTTCAATCTTATCGCGCCGTAAAATTACTTTTGTGATAACCATACCTATTCCTCGTCTGAAAGATCAAATGGTGCGTTCTGGTGTGATTGATATTATTGGTGAAGATAAGGTATATGATAACTATCGAGACGCTGTTGAAGCATATGCGAAATATTGCAAAGAATGTGATAATACAGTTAAATGGTAATAAAATATTTAATGAATATATTATCTATAAAACTTTTTTTCGCTTATATGTGGAAACCGCATTTGATACAAGAATGAGTATAGGAATTTATACTATTGGATCCGCAATTCATACATTCATTATTATTATTCCTCAATTTTATGACTTTACTGTTGGAATCAACATTTTCTGCTTTTATAACTTCATTAATTGAATCAGCGTACTTGAGGTTTCCACCGCATTGACAGGTGTCGAAATCCTCTGGTGCCTCTCCCTCTTGGAGTTTATAATATCCACCGCATTTTTCACAATATAGATAGCCTCTGTTTACGTTATGGAATTCTTCTAATTTATTATTTGAATCCATTCGAGTCATACCCAAAGTTAAGTTATTTATTCCAATGTTTATTTATCGATAATTGTTTCTTTTTGAAAATTTATAATAATTAATAATATTTTTAGTTATTAAATGGTAAGGAAGAATTTATGTTTAGATCTTGTACACAAAATTCTCCGATTCTATTTATAGTAGTTCTGATATTATATTTTCATAGTAATGAGATTGATTTATATTATTCTAAGTGGTGTTATAGGTTGGGGAAGATAGATATTGGAAAAGTTAAGGAGATGGAATTAAATAATGATATTTCCGGTTTAATAGATTTATTGGATTATAATGAAGAATGTATAATAAGAAGTAATGCTGCTGAAGCGTTAGGTGAAATTGGTGATAATATTGCTGTTGATTCATTAATTAATTCCTTAAATGATGAAGATTATATTGTTCGAGGAAGTGCTGCTTGGGCTCTTGGTGAGATTAATGATGATCGTGCAGTTGAACCCCTTATTAAAGTATTGGGCGATAGAGATAGTGATGTGCGTAAATTTACGGCTATTGCGTTAGGTAATATTGGTGATTCTCGTGCAGTTGAATCTCTCTTAAAAAGATTGAATGATAAATGCATTACTGTAAGAGAGAATGTCGTTAATACATTAGGTAAAATAGGTGATCATAGAGCAGTAGAACCTTTAATAGGTGCATTAGGGACAAAAAATGAATATTTTACTGTAGTTAATGCTATTATTGCCTTGGGTGAAATTGGTGATATTCGTGCTGTACAGCCATTAATTAATTTCTTGGATGATAGAGAATTTTATTTGAGAAGCCTTGCAGCAAGTTCACTTGGTAAAATTGGTGATCTCAGTGCAATTGAACCGCTTCGAAAATCATTAAATGATGAGTATGGTATTGTACGAGTTAGTGCTGCACATGCAATAAAAAAACTTGAAGAATGAAATATATTTGAATTAGTGCAAAAAATGATATGAAAGTGTTAAAAAAAAATCCATTATTAAATGGAATGGGATAGTATTAAAGATTTATGTTGGAGCTAAATCAAGTTACATATCTAAATTATTAAAAGAAGGATGAAATATGAAGATATAATTACATCATATATTAGGTAAATCCACCTAAAAAGTAGATCAGTGATTAGTTCTTTCAACTACTTTGGTTTATTTTTTTCACTTTAAAATCTTAGTAAATCTAGTATTTTCTTCTCAACGTGTCTGTTTTGGCCTTTATAAGGGAAATCGTGTGGATAAAGTACTGGATTGGCATTCAGTTCGATAATGATATGATTGTTTTTATCCGGTTTTGCTTTTATATCTTGGATGATCATATCCGCCCCGCAAATTTTTGCACCTACTGCTTTTACTGAGTTTATGGCAATGATCTTATACTGTTCCAGTACATCATCTGTAAAATCAATACTTTCACCACCAGTACTTATATTGGAATTTTCCCTGAGATATACAATCTCCCCATTATTTGGAACGTAAAGAATGTCCTTTATTTG
>JACWMK010000129.1 GCA_015661405.1 Methanobacterium sp. | reverse complement strand
TTAATTAACTACACTTCATAAAAAGAAATAACTTTCCCTTAAATTTTCCAATATTTATATGCAAATATCAATAAAAACGCTTAAATACTTATTTATGCGTTATATCGACGAATAACGAAGTTCTGAATTATGTTGGTTTGATTGTTAATCCGAATAATTTATATGATTGATAGTATAGGGATTGTATGAAGTCTTCGGTGATTTTTCATGGATAAAACGTATAAACGTTTTAAAAAGCATGAATAAGTTATCTGAGGTTGATCCTCTTTTTCAGCCAATAATATGGATGATTAAACTTAGAAATAATTTAAAAGTCGTGAAAATGAATCAAACTTTTCTATGCTCGCGTTTACCGTTCTGGTTGAGCTTTCAGTTAGGTGAGAACTGAATATGATGTATTTTGTTCTGTTACTTATCCAATGTATTTATAGTAGCGAGGGTGTGTTTCATTTAATGTAGAGAATCTTAAGTATTTTTAAATAAATATCAATTGTCCGATTAGTAGTACTATGGGCCACCATACTATGAATTCTGCATCGGCTAGTGTATTACCTATCATTCTTAGTTCGTTGTTATCTATCGTATTTGTTTTGTTTAAGTAGTATCTACTGTAGAAGTAGAATATTATTAGACTAGCTGCAAATAGTGGTATCAATTTTAGGTAAATGCCTATAAATAGGGGAATGAATGCTATTAGATTTATTATATCTAAAATTTTAAGGGTTTTTTGCTTTCCCAGGATAACGGGTAGGGTTTTTAAACCCTCTTTTTGGTCACTTTTGATATCTTTTAAATCAAAAAATATTGTATTCGGCAGGAATTTGAGAAAGAGGAATATAAAGATCAGAATATATATCAAATTTATTTGTATTGAGTAGTACAATGCTATTGTGAAAGTTCCTGCTAATGTCCATGTTAAAGTAGTATAAATATTTTTGAATGCTAGAATTTTTTTAGTTAATTTTTTTGATCCTAATGTGTAAAGGACTCCTACTGTTATTAAAATTAGAATATATGATATCATCAGGATGTTAGCGAAGAGCACTAACAATGCGATTAATGTTATTACGTAACTTATCATGAGATAGGGATATATCTGTGCTTTTTTATTGAAATGGTCTGCTCTTTCTATGTTCGTATCTTTATCTTTATCCATATCCTTGTAGTAATCATAGCTATAAACCATTAGAGGTATTAGGTATGATATTATAAGTAATGGAATGGGTATAGGGACTTTTGTCAATATGGATGTTATAATGATGAATGCGGGTCCTCCAAGAGCAGTATAATATCCGCCATAAATAATCTCATTCTGAATATTTGACAAATATTTAGTTGTAATAATTTTTCTCTCATTGTTCAAATTCGCATTCATAATAATCACCTATATATTTGGTCATATAATGAAGGAAACTGTTTAATAATAGATTATACTAAGTTTTAATTAATGGAGTTAATATCAATTTCAAATCAAGTAATATTTTAATAATTAATTGTAAATGTTAAATAAAAAAATAAAATAAAAGATAATTTTTTTTAGTTAAATGTAATATGGAAAAGAGTTCCATTTTCTGATGAAACCTCAATTTTTGCATCTAATTGTAATACAAGAGCATATATAAGTCGCATGCCTAATGATTCACTATTTTCGAGGCTCAAATCTTCAGGTAGACCTACTCCATTATCTTGAACGGTTAAATTATATTCATCATTATTTTTATGAAAATCAATTTGTATCTCGCCTGACTGACCATTTGGAAAAGCATGTTTTATGGCATTAGTTATTATTTCATTAATCATCAGACCGCATGGAATAGCATTATTTATATCTAAAAATATATTATTATCAGCATTTATTTCCAATTTAATCATACCCATACTAACTCCATAAGAACTGTAAATATTTGAAGTTAAATCTCTAAGATATTCGGCAAAATTAATTTCAGATAAATCCTTTGATTGATAAAGCTTTTCATGTATAATTGCCATTGACTTAATTCGATTTTGGCTTTCCTTGAATACATCTAAGGTTTTTTTATCATTTATATACGTTGATTGTAGGTTTAATAGACTAGAAATTATTTGTAGATTATTTTTTACTCTATGATGTATTTCTTTTAATAGAACATTTTTTTCTTGAAGTGATGCTTGCATCTGAGCTTCAATATCTTTATGGTGGGTTATATCTCGAGCTGTAGTCATGAATCCAATGGGATTTTCCTTTATATCTTTAATTACTGCTGTATTCCATTCACCTATGAATTGATCCCCATTTTTTCTGACTAATTTATATTCCAGATTCCTTAAAATATTTTCATTAAGTGTTTTTTTTAAATCTAATTTACCTTTCTCTTGAAAATCTGGAATCATCAGATCGAAGATAGTTTTCCCAATTAATTCATTAGAATCAGGAAATCCGTACATTTGAAGTGCTTGTTGAGAGGCATAATTTATTTCACCATTTAAGTCTGTAGTTATAATGGAATCAGGATCAGTTTTAACTAGAGCAGAATATAATCTCTCTGAATGGTCTAATGCTTTTTCTATTTCTTTCTCTTTTGTTAAATCACTTCCAATGCACACTATGCCCAAAGGTTCTTTTTCACTAATTTTAATAACAGATTCCGATATTAGAACAGGTATAACTTCGTTCTTTTTTGATTTTAATGATGTTTCAAATGTTTTAATATTTTCAATTTCATTTAAGTTTATATTCTTAGATGATTCATCATTTTGATTATCAGTTTTAAAGATTAATTCTGATGGTTTACCTATTAATTCGGCCTCTGAGTATTTTAAAAGGTTTAAAGCACTTTGATTGACTAGTATGATCTTTTTTTGAATATTTAAAATAATTAGAAAGTTAGACATTGTGGATATTATTTTGTTAGCAGCCATAGCAGGAGTTAATATTGGGAAACGGTACCTCCATATTCCATATGCGATGAATATTAAACCGACTGTAATACTTGTCATTGTTAATTCAGGTAATCGAATATAATATAACGGCAAAATAAGATCTGTAAATAAACTGAATAATAAAGGCGCAAATAAAC
>JACWMK010000128.1 GCA_015661405.1 Methanobacterium sp. | reverse complement strand
GCTTGAATTTGAGTTCTCTTTCCGGCAGATTTGATATCAGATAAAATAAATCCTTCTTTTGTATTTATATAATTTAGATTTAATCTAAATTTTTTTATTGGATTTAAAATTCTGAGACTTATTTTACTATTTTCTGCATTAAAAATATTATGGTAGCTATTTTTTTCCAATCCTAAAATTGCAGAAACAATGCCAGAAATTGTGGTTCTGCTTGGAAAAGGATAAGTTAAAGTGGATGTTGCAGTGTAACCTTTTCTAAAATAAGCATAGTTACCCCATATATCAAAGACTAAAGCTTTTTCCAAGCTAACACCACCTACAATTTTAATTCATTAACTTCAATACCTAAAGCTTTAATTTTTTCAATACAACCTTGAATGTCACAAGTTACAAAATTGACATTTGGATCAAATTTTAAATTAATTTTAGCTATTTTATCTTTATTCAATTCTAATAAATCTAAAAGTTTACTTAAATCTATTTCATAATCATTTATGCTTCTAATTAATTTGTCATTGTCTAAATTGTGGACTAATTTGACCTGCTTGTCTAAGTCTCCAATAAAAAAATAATCTTCGTTATATTCAATTTGAATCAGAACTCTGGGTAGTTGACCAAACTTAGATCTTGAAATTAAATTTTTAGTACCATTCCACATTCCATCAATTAATAAATCCACATCTTCAGCGGTTAAATGGGTGTATTTAGCAGTTTTTTCATTAATTATTCCATAAAATCCAATTAAAGAATAGGGTAAAATGTATTCTTCTCTAAAAGTTGCCTGGGATTTACCTTCACCAGAAGCAAAAGCTCCAGTTCCTTTAATGTGCTGAATTTCTACTTTATTTAGTGATCTGCCCATTCTAAATTGTACAGGACCAGTTAAAGTAATTGAACTAGTTTCCGATTTTTTTCCGATTTTTACATCAACAGGTATTGTAGCACCAAAAAGTCTAACATCAATGCATTCTTTTAATATATTTGCTTTCATTATATCTTTAGCTTGCTGTAAAGTTTGGGGTTCATCTTCAAGATAATCTCTTGCTCTTAATTTAGCATCTTGAATATGGCCTTTTTCGTCTTTTATCTCTTTGACGAAAAGACTTTGATTTTTATATTCTTCTAAATAGTCTCGTATTGTTCTTTTTAATCTAACATCAGTCACTATGTTAATTTCAGCTTCTTCATCCAATCTTGGCTTGTTGCTATCCAATGGATCACCATTAGGATTGGCATCTGCAATATCATACAAAAACAAAATTTCAGATCTATTCATATTATCACCTATTCTCCCTTTTTTGGTCTTTTATAAAGTTTATTTAAAGTATATCCTAAAACAAAATAAAAACTGGTTTCATCACGAGATAAATTCCAATTGTCATTGGTTTGCAATAAGTTAATGGAAATATCTTGAGTTAATTCACTGTAAGTAATTTTATATTCATTTAATTTATTAATAACCATAGGATACAATTTTTTAATCTTCTTTTCATCTACAGACAAACCCCATAGTTTATTCGTAAAGGGGGTGG
Organism: Methanobacterium sp.; assembly: GCA_015661405.1. GTDB lineage: Archaea > Methanobacteriota > Methanobacteria > Methanobacteriales > Methanobacteriaceae > Methanobacterium_A. The sequence goes on along the minus strand of JACWMK010000128.1, from coordinate 1,624 downwards.
ACCCTAATTCTTTATATTGTACTGCAATTAATTTTCTTGTGAGAATACCTAAAAGGAAACTTGCCTTTTTAGCGGGGTTATCCAATTCGTTTAAATACTTCAAGAATTGATTCTCATCTCCAAAACTTTCTACAAAAGTTTCATTTTCCATTTTTTCACCATGATCTATTAATAAACTAACTTTTTTTAAAAATTTAAACAACATTAAAAATTCCAAGGTAAAAATTTTAACTGAATACTCTCTATCCTGTCTAAAATTTGTCCTAATTTTATTCATAGCAGAAGACAATATAAAATCAAAATTAACCTTTTTACCACTAAAAATAGAACTAATTAAATCAATGTAATATTTATTGGATTTATCTGAAGCATAAAAATCTCGTAAAAAGCCAAAAACCCAATTTGAATTATTGATATGATTATATTTCCTTCCTTCATTAACAATCTCTTTAAAATCTCCTGCAAAATCTTCTTTCTTACTAAAAATTACTTTTACTAAATCTTCCTTAAATAATGGATTTTGATTTATAGCTTTCTGATTTCTGTATAAATTTCCTATCCATGAAGGAATAACGCTCTCAACGTAACTTAAAATGTTAAATGCACTATTACTCTTTTCATAAAATAAAAATTTAAATTCAATTAAATTGTCTAAAGCCTCTGCTTCTTCTAAAATTTCATCTTCATCTTTAGCTATTACATTATAATAACTTTTCTCGTCTTTATGATTTAAATAATACTTAAATAAACTATTAATAACATCATCTTTTTTAAATAAAAAGTTAGGTATTGCGTAATATCTTAATCCAAATTCAGAAAAAGATAAATAGTTCTCTATAAACTTATTTCCTGCTTCTAATTCTAATGCACAATCCAAACAAATTGGCACTAATTTCCATTGATTATCATATTTTAAATCTGGTAAATTTCCTTGTTTATCTACAGTAGAAAAAGTGAAACCAATTGAATTAGGAACAAGTCCCATGACTTCTTTATTTTCTCCACATAAAAAACATTCTCCTTCCCCTTTCTTTGTAGGGTTTGTTTTTTTTGTATAATATTTTTTGGTCGCCTTTTCTATAATCTCCTTTTTAAAAAATTCATAATCATTCAAATATTTTGTTTCATTGTTTTCTTTAATAGAAATGGTTAATAATGGGGAATTTTTCTTTGATTGGATATTTGAAAAAGTATTTTTAATATCTGCAAGTATTCTTTCATTATTTTCTTCAATTTCATCATGAATTTCTTTTACTAATTTATTTGAATCTTTATTGTCTTTAAAATACTTAAAAAATTTCAGATCAAATGTCTTTTTAGGTTCTGTGATTTTTGTAGTAGGTGTTAAATCTGTTCCTCTTGAAGAACCTTTTTTGTATAAATATAAATGTGTATCAGAAGTACTGAATTCCTTTTCTTTTACACCAAAATAATTCATATTATTCCCAATTTTTTCAAATTCAACCATTATAACTGTGGTTACTTTATTTAAATCATCTAACAAAAGATCTATCTTGTTGAACGGTTCTTTTTCAATATATGTTTTTCCAAGTTCATATAATGCATTTAACATCATATCACCTACTGAAAGTTTAAAACGTGATGTCATTTTAGAATTTATTTT